>CAMVBT010000263.1 GCA_947165805.1 uncultured Clostridia bacterium | reverse complement strand
GCTGTCCGATCTGCTTATCTCGTGGAGCCCTATCACGGAGTACGGCTGTCCGCTGTCGACGCACGCCGGGAGAAGCTCCTCGTCCGCGGCTGTGAGCTTCGCGGCGTCGAAGCGTGACACCTCGTAGTAAACGCGCAGCAGCACGGTGTTGAACTCATAGCCCGTGAAATGAATGATATAGTCCCCTGTCTGCGCCCATATCTCCCCGATGTTATAGTAGTCCGTGACGGGGTCGTACTCGGCGGGATATACCGAGGTAGCCGCTCCCTCCGGGGTAGTGTACGGCAAAGCGGTCGTAGTCACCGCCGCGGTGCTGTCGTCGTGATAGCCCGCGCCGGGGTCTTCGGGGTCTCTCTCCTTGAGCCCGCCGTGCTCGCCCAGCCATTTCAGCCCGAACAGGCTCGCTGTTATCACCGCGAATGCCGCCGCTGTACCGGTCACAGCGTACAGTACGCTGTGGTTCTTATGCTCTCTGTATTCCGGCATTTTGTTTGTCTGTATCTTATTTGTCTTTGTTTCGCTCTCCATATTATCAGCCCTTTCAAGTATGCCGCCAATGAAATCGGCATCGGAGGACGCGGGCTTTATACCGTCGAACGCCTCCGCGAACAGCTTTTTATATTCCGGCATGAAGCTCACTCCCTTCCTCGTTCTCATCATCGCCGAGCAGCTTTTTCAGGCGCTTTCGTCCGCGCCAGAGCTGTGAAGTCACAGCGGTCTCGGTCTCGCCTGTGAGCGACGCTATCTCCTTGACGGAATAGTCCTCGTAGTAGTACATATAGAGCACGGTGCGGGTCTTTTCCGGCAGCCCCGATAAGAGAGACAGCAGCTCGCCGCTCTCGTCTCCGGGCTCCGGAGCTTTCATATCCTCGGTCAGCGGCTCGGAGAACTTATACCAGTGCGATCTCAGCAGATCCTTGCACTTGTTCGCAGCCACCCGGAACAGCCACGCCTTCGCTTCATCGTCGATCAGAAAATCCATTCCGCTGCGGTACAGCTTCAAAAAAGCCTCCTGCGTAACGTCTTCCGCGTCGGCGTGGTTCTTCGTATAGCACAGCGCGAGTCTGTACACATTCGCGCGGTATTTCCCGACCAGCCGGGTAAGTTCCTGCTCCGTCATCTCTATGTACCTCTTTTTTGTCGTCGGCAATTGGTTGCCCTGAAAGGCCTTTCACTATATAAACGAATGAGAGGGTCAGAATGTCACCGTCCACAAAAAAATAATACCTCACAGCCGCCGTAATGTCAATAACGGTGTGAGGTATTCTTTGTCATTTGCCGCGTCATTTCTCCGGTTCGATGACCGGCGAGTTGACGGAATTCTTCTTTACGCTCTGTATGCCGTTCTTGCAGTTGGCTTTCGAGGTATAGCCTTCGCTCACGGCGATGATCTGGCCGTTCTTCGCTTTCAGTCGGAAACGGAACCTGCCCGACTTGTCCGTGTACAGCTCGAACTTCGGATCCTGCACCACAACAAAGCCCTCTACTGTCTGATCCTCAACAGCCGCGGCCGGCGCGTTCGTCTCAACGCTCTTTATGCTTTTCTTCACAGTATCGAGACTCGAAAACACTTCTCCGCCGACAGCTATCGACTCACCGTTTGCGGCCTTCAGCGCAAATGTGAAGCCCGTTTCGGTCTTGTTTATAACATATTTTCCCATGGTGTTTTCTCCTTCCGTAACTGCTGCGGAAATTGTTTGACAAACAAATCAATTTCACCGGGATTTAGTTTATTATATAACTATTATAACAATATATATGCCCGTTGTCAAGGGAAATGGACAAATTGGGCAGTCACTTTTTTTATACATAATGTTTATATTAACAAATCATAAATATAACGCTCTGTAATATATGCAAAAAAAACAACTCCCGGGACAACGGCCTTCGCCGCGCCCGGGAGAACTGTGTGTGTTTGTTTTAGCCGAGGACTACCTCAACCTCGTGAACGCCGTTCGCGAAAGCGGGAATGGTGTTGCCGTCAACGGGCTTGCCGTCTACGGTCATGGACTTTACGCCGCTGCATACATGGTCGGGGTTCTTGACGCTGATATTGTAGGTCGCGCCTCTGAACAGTCTGGAGATCCTGAAGCCGTCCCATGCCTTCGGAATGGACGGGTCGATCTTAAGGCCGTCGTACTGGGGCTTCACGCCGAGAATGTACTGGGAAATCGCAACGAAGTTCCATGCCGCCGTACCGGTGAGCCAGCTGTTCTTCGCTTCGCCGTGGCGCGGAGCGTCCTTGCCGGCGATCATCTGCGCGTAAACATAGGGTTCCGTTCTGTGCAGGTCGGAGTGCTCCTCGCGGAAAGCCGGAGCTATCTTTGAATAGTATTCAAACGCCTTGTCTCCGCGGCCTACCGCAGCCTCGGCGCACATGATCCACGCGTTGTTGTGGCAGAAGATGCCCGCGTTCTCCTTGTAGCCGGCCGGATATGTGGATATCTCACCGTACTGGATATAATAATGTGTGTATGCCGGGTTGTTGAGCACAAGGCCGTGGTCGGAGTTGAGGTACTTGTCAACGCTGTCAAGAGTTTTGATATCGTCGCCGGTCTCCTTGCCGAGTCCCGCGAGAACGCAGAAGCCCTGCGGCTCAATGAATATCTTGCCCTCCTCGCACTCATGAGAGCCGACCTTCTGACCGTTATGGTCGTATGCGCGCAGGAACCACTCGCCGTCGAAGCCGTACTTCATTGTGGCTTCCTTCATCTTCGCGATCTCCGCGTCGGCGCGCTTTGCTTCCTCCTCATCGCCCATGAGTCTGCACATTGCTGCGTACTCGGGGCCTATGAAGCAGAACATTCCCGCTATCATCACGGATTCCGCGATCTGGCTGTAGAACGGCGGATCCTTGAACATTTCCTTGTTGTTGTAGGTCTGGAAGGACTCACCGGGCTTGTCCGAGAAGCAGGACAGGTTCAGGCAGTCGTTCCAGTCGGCGCGTCCGCTCAGCGGCAGTCCGTGAGGGCCGACCTTCTTGACAACGTGGTTGAACGCTCTCTTCATGTGGTCGAGCATCGAGGCAGCCTTGCTGTCGTCGTTCTCGTAAGGAACCTTCTCGTCGAGTATGGACTTGTCGCCGGTCTCCTTGATATAAGCGGCTACCGCGAGTATCATCCACAGCGGGTCGTCGTTGAAGTTCGAGCCGAGCTCGTGGTTGCCCTTCTTGGTGAGGGGCTGGTACTGGTGGTAAGCTCCGCCGTCCTCGAGCATTGTAGCCGCGAGGTCGAGAACACGCTCACGCGCTCTCTCGGGTATCTGATGAACGAAGCCGAGCAGATCCTGGTTGGAGTCGCGGAATCCCATGCCTCTGCCTATGCCGCTCTCAAAGTAGGAAGCGGAACGGGACATATTGAACGTTACCATGCACTGATACTGGTTCCAGATGTTGACCATTCTGTTGACCTTCTCGTCGGGCGAGTCAACGTGGTACTGGCAGAGCAGGTCGTTCCAGTAAGCCTTCAGCTCGGCGAAGAGCTTGTCCGCCTTCTCCGCGGTGTCGCAGAGGGCGATCATTTCGTGAGCCTTGGTCTTGTTGATGATATTCTTCTTGGAGTTCGCGGTGGTGATGATCTTATCGTCGGGGGTAAGATCGGGAGCGAACTTCTCCTCAGGCTTGTTCTCAACATAGCCGAGCACGAATACGAAGTCCTTGCTCGCGCCTGCCTCGAGGTCAACGGTCACATAGTGGGAAGCTATGGGCGACCAGCCGTCCGCAACGGAGTTATTGGGGCTGCCCTGCATTACGGTCTGGGGCTCACCGAAGCCGTTGTACAGACCGAGGAAGCTCTCGCGGTCGGTATCGAAGCCGCTGATCTTTGTATTTACGGAGTAGAAAGCGTAATGGTCGCGTCTTTCCTTATATTCGGTCTTATGGTAGATCGTGCTGCCTTCGATCTCGACCTCGCCGGTATTGAAGTTTCTCTGGAAGTTGGTGGAGTCGTC
>CAMVBT010000262.1 GCA_947165805.1 uncultured Clostridia bacterium | reverse complement strand
CGAGGGTCGAGTTGTTCACTATGCCGGTGCAGCGCACTCCGCCGGACTCCTCGATCTCGCGCATCACCTGCGCGGCCTCTTCCGGCTCCTTTGTCAGGTAGCGGTATCTGTTGATGACGTAGAGCACGTCCTTGTCGGCGGTGCCGTTTATCAGCGGTGCGAAGCGTCCGAGAGCCTTTGCTCCCTCGTCGTCGCCGCCGACGTCTATGACGATATGGGTGCCGCTTTTCAGCAGGCTTTCGAGCGGGATGTTGAGCGAGGGGATATCGAGGTTTGTATTGGCGTAAACGGGCGCGAAGATATCAATGCCGCGCTCGTCGAACAGCTCTCTGAAATCCGCGGTGCGGAAGTACGGGTTCACGATATCGAGGTCGATGACCGTGCATTTCCCGCCGCTTTCCGCGATATCGAGTGCGATGTTTACCGAGAGGTTGGTCTTTCCCGAGCCGTAATGCCCGGTAACGACCGTCAGCTTCTTATGATCCATCACATTATCCCGAGCATCTGCATTATTGCTACGGTACCCTGACCGTAGCGATAGCCGCCGTTTCTGCCGATATAGTCGGTCAGCGAGGACATGAGCGCGCCGAAAATGCCGCCGAACACGATCATCATGATTATTGCGAGACCCACGGAGATAGCTTCGACTATAAGGATGGCCTTGCAGTATCTCTGTCTGCACTCGGGGCCGTCGCCGAATCCCCAGACGAACAGGAATATGAGGCTTATGAGGCCGAAGAATGTCGTTACAATGATAGTGCCGACCCATGAGCCGAGTGACATTTCCTGCTGCTGAGCGGGCTGCGCGTAGTTATAAGCGGGGGGAGGCGGAACGGGAGCTCCGGCCTGCTGCCCGGGCTGCTGAAAGCTCTGCGCAACGGGGTTGGGGTTATTTGTGTACTGCTGGGTGCCGGAGTTCACATACTGGGGAGTCTCCGGGGCTATGTTGGCGACGTTTTCTCCGCATCTTGTGCAGAAGCGCTCGTCGTCCATAAGGAAATTACCGCATCTTGTGCATCTTTTAGCCATTTTTTTCCGTCCTTTCAGGTTTGATGAAAAAAAGTGTACACTATATAATAACACATTTTCCCGAAAAATGCAACACTTTTTTGCGTTTTCTTTTTAAATGAGCAAAATGTCCCGGATTTGAGTTGAAAAAGGGGAAAAAATATGCTATAATAACTTTAATGCAAAATGCAGAATTTTTGCATTTTGCATTTTGCATTCTGCATATATAAAAGGGGTGGTATGAGATTGAAACTACTGGTGATAGACGGAAACAGCATAATAAACCGCGCGTTCTACGGCATAAGGCTCCTTTCCAATAAAAAGGGAGTCTATACAAACGCCGTGACCGGGTTCATGAATATCTACCTGAAACTGATCGAGGCGTACAAGCCAGACGGTGCTGCGGCGGCGTTCGACCTGAAAGCGCCCACGTTCCGGCATAAGATGTATGACGGCTACAAGGCGGGCCGCCGCGCCATGCCCGAAGAGCTCGCGGTGCAGCTGCCTTATGTGAAGGAGATACTGCGCGCCCTCGGAGTGAAGGTCGTCGAGTGCGAGGGCTATGAGGCGGACGATATACTCGGTACGCTTTCGCATGAAGTGTCTCTCGCGGGCGGGGAGTGCATTATCGCCACGGGCGACCGCGATTCGTTCCAGCTCATCGGCGACCGCGTATCGGTAAACCTCGCGTCGAACAAGGACGACATACTGTACGACACGGCGAAGATATTCGAGACATACGGCGTGACGCCGCATGAAATGATCGAGGTCAAGGCTCTGATGGGCGACTCGAGCGACAATATCCCCGGCGTTCCCGGGATAGGCGAGAAGACCGCTCTTTCGCTGATACAGAAATACCATTCGATAGAAGAGATATACGCGGACACGGATGCCCTCGATGTCTCGAAAGGCGTAAAGGAAAAGCTCGTGAAGGGCAGGGAAAGCGCGGAGCTGTCCCGGAAGCTGGGCGAGATATGCCTTGAAGCGCCGATAGACAGGGATCTGACGCATTACGGGTTCGGTGAGCGCGACGAAGAGAAGCTGGCTTCCGTGCTGACCGAGCTTGAAATGTTCTCCGTGCTCAAAAAGCTGAAAGTCTCCGCGGAAGCGATAGACGCGGCCTCCGCGCAAGCCGCCGCCGATGAGGAAAACGAAAAGCCCGCGGTCAGCGCCGATATCCCGGAGCTCGATGCCTCTGTGCCGGACTATTGGCTCGGCGCGGACGGAAAGCTGTGGAAGTGCGTGAACGGCGAGGTCTCGGAAGCCGGCGTATCGGAGCTGTCCGACGGGAGCCCGAAGCGCACATTTGACATAAAGGCGATGATGACAGCGCTCGGCTGTGAGATAAACGGGGCGGAGTTCGATTCGACGCTTGCCGCCTACCTGCTGGAGCCCGATGCTTCGGATTACTCGCTCGAAAGGCTCTGCGCGGCGTATAAGGTGCCTTTTGGCGGAGGGGACGCAAAGACCGTTCACGAGCTTGACCGCGCCCTGAACGCACAGCTCTGCGCGCAGGGCATGGACAGGCTCCTGCGTGAGATAGAGATACCTCTTGCCGGAGTGCTCGTTTCCATGGAGCGTGAGGGCATAGCGATAGACCGCGATGCTCTGGTGAGCTTCGGGAAACGGCTTTCCGACGAAGCCGCGGAGCTCGAGCAGCAGATATATGTGTACGCGGGCGAAGCGTTCAATATCGGCTCACCGAAGCAGCTCGGAAAGATACTTTTCGAGAAGCTCGGACTCCCGCACGGGAAAAAGACGAAAACGGGCTGGTCAACGAACGCGGAAGTTCTCGAACAGCTCATAGGAAAAGACCCGATAATCGACCTTATAATGCGCTGGAGAGCCGTGACGAAGCTCGATTCCACCTACGCGAAGGGGCTGCTTGCCGAGATAGCGGAGGACGGGCGCATACACACGACCTTCAAGCAGACCGAGACCCGCACGGGGCGCATATCCTCCGCCGAGCCGAATATACAGAATATCCCGGTAAGAACGGAGCTCGGCCGCGAGTTCAGGCGCTTCTTCACTGCGAAGGAGGGCTATCTGCTGGTCGATGCGGACTACTCGCAGATAGAGCTGCGCATTCTGGCGCATCTGTCGGGCGACCCGAATATGATACAGGCGTTCCGCAGCGGCGAGGACATCCACACCGTCACGGCGTCGCAGGTATTCGATATGCCCGCGCAGTGGGTGACGCCCGAGATGCGCCGCAGCGCGAAGGCCGTAAACTTCGGCATCGTGTACGGCATCGGGGCGTTCTCGCTCTCGAAGGATATAAATGTCTCGGTGCCGCAGGCCGACGCGTATATAAAGTCCTACCTCGCGAAGTACCGCGGGGTGGACGAGTTCATGAAACGCACGGTAGCCGCCGGGACGAAGAACGGCTATGTCTCCACGATGTGGGGGCGCAGGCGCTATATCCGGGAACTTACCGCCTCGAACAAGAACGTTCAGGCTCTCGGTAAGCGCATGGCGATGAACGCGCCGGTGCAGGGAACGGCGGCTGACATAATCAAGCTCGCGATGATAAGGGTGTATGAAAGGCGGAAAGCGGAGAAGCTCGACGCGCGGCTGATACTTCAGGTACACGACGAGCTCATCGCGGAGGCGCGTGAGGACTGCGCGGAGAGAGTCGCGGAAATTATTGCCTCGGAAATGGAGAACGCTGCGGAGCTTAAAGTACCGCTGACCGTTGAGGCAAAGACAGGCAGGAGTTGGTATGATGCACACTGACAGGGATATCGCGTTCATAGCGTCTGTGGAGTACGAAAGTTTCGCCGATCCGTGGGACGAGCAGACCGTCCGCACAGTAGCGGACGACCCCGACGGGATATGCGTCTATATGCCGGGTACGGGCTACGCTCTCGGCAAGACTGCGGCAGATGAGGCCGAGCTCTACCGCATAGCCGTTGTCCGCAGCCGCCGCAGGCTGGGCTTCGGCGGTATGATACTTGACGAGTTCCTGAAAGA
>CAMVBT010000261.1 GCA_947165805.1 uncultured Clostridia bacterium | reverse complement strand
GAAAAGTGCGATACACTTATCATCGGCGGCGGTATGGCTTACACATTCCTCAAGGCAAAGGGCTATGAGGTGGGTACATCTCTCGTTGACGACGAAAAGATCGACTACTGCAAGGAAATGATCGCAAAGGCAGAAAAGCTCGGCAAGAAGCTCCTTCTTCCTATCGATACAACGATAGCAAAGGAATTCCCGGATCCTATCGACGGTCCTATCGAAGTCAGCGTTGTTGATTCCGACAAGATACCTGCCGATATGATGGGTCTCGACATCGGTACAAAGACAATGGAGCTCTTCGCAAACGAGGCAAAGAGCGCAAAGACCGTTGTATGGAACGGACCTATGGGCGTATTTGAGAACCCGACACTCGCTACAGGTACTATAGCTGTTGCGAAGGCTCTCGCAGACGCTGACGCCACAACGATCATCGGCGGCGGCGATTCCGCTGCGGCAGTCGTACAGCTCGGCTTCTCCGACAAGATGAGCCACATCTCCACAGGCGGCGGCGCATCTCTCGAATACCTCGAAGGCAAGATCCTTCCGGGCATCGACGTAATTCAGGACAAGTAACTGACCGCACAGACGGGCGGATATATGTTCGCCCGTCTGGCTGTCTATTATCACGGAAAAGGAGCGGAAAATGGAAAAAGCAATGGAATTCCTAAAGACCGACAAAGGAAAGCTTGTCGGCGTTATCGCGGGCATAGGCCTGCTGCTCCTTGTCATCGCGGCGGCGACCCCGAACAGCGTAAATGTGATCATCAACGGCGGTGAAGACTGCGTAGTGAGCACAAAGTCCGCCAGAAAGACCGTAAAAAGAAAACGCGGAAGAGTTAAAAAAGATAAAAAGAAATAAGAGGATAATGATATGAACAAGTCTGTAAGAAAAGCGGTCATCGCAGGTAACTGGAAGATGAACAAGACACGTCCCGAGGCTAAGGCTCTTCTTGAAGAACTCGCGCCCATGGTAAAGGACATAAAGACCGTCGAGGTCGTTGCCTGCGTGCCTTTCACGAACCTTGAAACAGCTCTTGAAGCCACAAAGGGAACAAACATAAAGATCGGTGCCCAGAACTGCCATTTCGAGAAGAGCGGCGCGTTCACAGGCGAAATTTCCGCCGATATGCTCAAGGAAATGGGCGTTGAGTACGTTGTTCTCGGCCACTCCGAGCGCAGACAGTATTTCGGTGAAACAGACGAGACTGTGAACAAGCGCACAAAGGCAGCTCTCGCGGCAGGCCTTAAGCCGATCGTATGCGTAGGCGAGCTTCTCTGGGAGCGCGAGTGCAATATCACCGAGGAAGTCATCGCGCGTCAGATAAAGCTCGACTTCTATGATATCCCCGCTGAGGATTTCGCAAAGTGTATCATCGCTTATGAGCCTGTATGGGCTATCGGCACAGGCAAGACAGCCACAGCCGATCAGGCTGAGGAAGTCTGCGCGTTCATCAGAGCACAGCTCGAAAAGAAGTACGGCAAGGCTGTGGCTGACGCGGCTACTATCCAGTACGGCGGCTCCATGAACGCGAAGAACGCTGCGGAGCTCGTTGCCAAGGAGAACGTGGACGGCGGACTTATCGGCGGAGCTTCTCTCAAAGCACCCGATTTCACGGAGATCGTGAAGGCTGCGGAGAATGGCTGAATCGTTTGACAGCAGCTCCAAGGAACGCGAAAAGAAGGCTGATGCTCCAGAGGCTCCGAGACCCGGAGTCCCGCAGCGAAAGCCGGGCAGTCTGCTGAAAAGCGCGATACTGTTCCTGCTCGATGTAGCGCTAACGATGTTCCTGTTCATAACGCCGTTCGCAAGCGGCGGAGCCTACTGGAACTTCGTGATGCCCGAGTTCGTGTTCGGCGTTCTGTATGTGATAATCCGCATCATACTGAAAATAGTGAAGCAGACGCACATAACAGATATGTGCTTCATCGCTCTGCGTACTGTCGGTATAACCGTCGCGGTCATATATTACATCGTGCTGTTCAGCTTCGGGAACTGGTTCAGCTGGTTCTATCCGGTGAGAAGATTTCTGTATGTGAACGGCAATTACTCTGATACGGCGCAGTTTGAGTTCCTGCCCGACCGGATACCCGACAAGGCAGACAAATATTACATGGATTTCGTTCCGTCCGCCAACGCGAAAGCCCCCGTTATAGACATACACTTCTATACCGACGCAGCGGGCATCGCGGAGATGCGCAAGGCGGCGCTGGCAAAGGGGCTTACTCTTATCGCCGCCGATACTTCGGATTATTTCGAGGAACGCAGGGAAGCGCTTATGAAAAGCGAGCCCGGACAGCCCGATGAACTGTACAACGCAGAGATATACAGAAAAAACTTTGGCGACGGCTCCCCGATCGTATATCTGATATACGAGGAGACCGGCTATTGCAGAGTATACTGGCATGGATAAAAAATTGAAAGGAAATATAAAACTATGAGCATGAAACTTGTACTTATCCGTCACGGCGAAAGTGAATGGAACAAGGAAAACAAATTCACCGGCTGGACAGACGTTGAGCTGTCCGAGAACGGTGTCGAGGAAGCAAAGAAGGGCGGCCGCGCACTCAAGGAAGCGGGCTTTGACTTTGACCTCTGCTACACCTCTTATCTCAAGAGAGCGATACACACTCTCAACAACGTGCTTGCCGAAATGGACAGAGAGTGGCTCCCCGTTATCAAGGCATGGCAGCTCAATGAGCGTCACTACGGTGCTCTGCAGGGTCTCAACAAGTCCGAGACAGCAGCAAAGTACGGTGAGGAGCAGGTAAAGATCTGGAGAAGATCGTTCGATATCCCGCCTATGGCGCTCGAAGAGAACGACCCCCGCAACCCGAAGTTCGATCCCAAGTACAGAGATGTCGATCCCAAGCTGCTTCCGCTCCAGGAGAGCTTAAAGACCACTATCGAACGTGCTGTTCCTTATTTCGAGCAGGAGATCAAGCCGAAGATGAAGGAAGGCAAGCGTATTCTCATCGCAGCTCACGGCAATTCTCTGCGCGCTCTTGTAAAGTATTTCGATAATATGAGCGACGAGGATATCATCAACGAGAATATTCCGACAGCTATCCCGCTGGTATATGAGTTCGACGATAATTTCAAGGTAATAAGCAAGAATTACCTCTGCGACCCCGAGGAGCTCAAGGCTAAAATGGCAGGCGTTGCCAATCAGGGCAAGGCAAAGTAAGCAATAACAACGATCAACCTCAAGGCTAAAGCCGCGAGGTTGATTTTTTAGGAACGGGGGATAGTATGTTACAGATATACTGCGGAGACGGAAAGGGCAAAACGACTGCATCGCTGGGACTTGCGGTGAGAATGGCGGGTGCGGGAATGAAGGTCGCGTTCGTGCAGTTCAGGGTGGGCGGCGAAACAGCCGAGCTGGCAACGCTCAAACTGATACCGGGCATAGAAGTAATGCGCTGCGACCGTGATTACGGCTGGTTCTCGTCGTTGTCGGACAGCGACAAGGCGGAGCTTACCGCCTGCCATAACGCGCTGCTTGAAAAGGCATTTTCGGGAGATCATGACGCCGTGGTACTTGACGAATTCAATTTTGCCTATAAGACCGCTCTTATGGACAGAGAAAAAGCGGAGGCGTTGATAATGAAAGCAAAGAACGGCATTGAGGTCATACTTACGGGCCGTGACCCTGACCCGCGTTTCGCCGATGCCGCCGATCTGATAAGCGAGATAAAATGTGTACGTCACCCGTATCAGAAGGGCATACAGGCACGAAAGGGAATAGAATACTAAAAATGCAATTATGAAAAAATAATCCTGCAAAATTTAAGATTTCTATTGACGTGACAGACATAATGTGCTATAATATTGACATATTTTTGAAAAAGAACGAAAGAAGAGGAAAAAGTTATGAACGTTGTTTGCCTTGATATGGAGGGCGTACTCGTCCCGGAGATATGGATAGCGTTTTCCGAAGCCACCGGAATACCGGAGCTCCGCCGCACCACACGCGACGAGCCCGACTACGACAAGCTGATGAAATTCCGC
>CAMVBT010000260.1 GCA_947165805.1 uncultured Clostridia bacterium | reverse complement strand
GAGGTCGTGTTCTGCGGCTACGGTGAGCCCATGGAGCGCCCGTGGGAGCTCCTCGACGTAGCGGAGCACATCAAGCGGAAAACAGGAATGAATATCCGCATAAACACCAATGGTCTGGTATCGCTGATGCACCCGACATTCGACCTGTATTCGATGCGCGGTGTGGTAGACAGCCTTTCCATAAGCCTCAACGCTTCCGACCCCGAGAAATATCTTGAGATAACGAAGTCGAGATTCGGGCTGCCGTCATACAATTCGATGCTCAACTTCGCGATAGTGACGCACTCGTTCATTCCGGACGTCAAGCTGACGATAGTGGACGTCATCGGCGAGGAGGAGATCGAAAAGTGCCGCGACCGCGCCGCCGGCATAGGCGTGCCGCTGCGTGTGCGCGCGTACATTTCAAACAACAGGGAGTACGATTGATATGCTGATAAGGCTTGCGGGGCTCGTCCCCGAATCCTACGTTGACGGACCCGGCATAAGGTTCACGATCTTCACGCAGGGCTGCCCGCACAACTGCAAGGGCTGCCACAACCCGGAGACCCATGACTTTGAGGGCGGGCGGCTTGCCGATACGGATAAGATCTACAACAAGATAAAGCAGTACCCGATAGTGAAGGGCGTGACATTCTCCGGCGGCGACCCGTTCTGCCAGCCCGAGCCGCTCTATGACCTTGCGGTGAAGCTGAAAGCCGACGGCTATCACATAATGAGCTACACGGGCTGGACATTCGAGCAGCTGATGAAGAAAAGCGAGACCGAGGAATTTGTCGGGAAGCTTCTCGGGCAGCTCGACCTGCTGGTAGACGGCAGATTTGTGCTTGAAGAACGCACGCTGGAGCTGCCGTTCCGCGGCAGCCGCAACCAGCGAATAATAGACGTTCCGAGGAGCCTTGAAGCCGGGGAGGCGGTCACGGTTGAATTTTAAGAGAACTGCCGCATATATGACGGCTGCCGCGTTTGCCGTGACAGCCGTTTTTGTCGTATCCTCATGCGACGGTGCGAAGGACGAGGCCCCGAAAAAGGGCTTCGGCGCGTCGTTCGATTCCGTGATAAACGGAAGCCCCGCGACCCTCGATCCGCAGATGTGTCTGAATGACAGCTCGGCGGAGATCATAGCGAACGTGTTCCTCGGGCTGTACCGCACAGCCGACGGAGGGGAGACTGTCCCGGGAATGGCGCGGGAATGTACGGTAAGCGATGACGGGCTCGTCTGGGAGTTCACTCTGCGTGAGGATATCCACTGGTACGGCAGGGACAACTTCACCGTCGGATGTACCGCGGATGACTTTGTTTTCGCCTTTGAGCGTCTTATGTCTCCGGAGCTCGGCTCCGTCCGCGCGAAGGAGTATTATTTCATAAAGAACGCCGAAGAGATAAACAGCGGCAAAATAAAAGACCTCTCACAGCTCGGTGTGGAGGCGGAGGACAAATATAAGCTGAAAATAACGCTGAACGAACGGCGCACGGATATGAGGGAAATGCTCGCCGCGCCGCCTGCGATGCCGTGCAATCGTGAGTATTACGAGCTGACCGAGGGGCAGTACGGTCTCGTCGGGGACTGGGTGGGCTCAAACGGCGCGTTCTATGTGAGCCGCTGGCATTACGACAAGTGGACGAAGAACGGCAATTTCATAGAGCTGAAACGCAGCGGCGTGAACGCCGAAGCCCTCGGCACAGCGCCGCGTATGGTCACCTACAACATAAACGCCGATGCCTGTGAGTGGTTCGATGCCGGGGACGTTCAGGTCTGCCGCACCGCCGACAGCGAAAGGATAATGCGGTACAGCGGCAGATATCCGTATAATACATACCAAACTGCGGTGTGGGGAGTTATGTTCAATACCCGCGGCGTATTTGAGTCGTCCGATCTGCGCATAGCTCTCGCCGGGTGTGTGCGCGCGGACTTCGACGGTGAGATATACACGGCAGCCGACCGTATAGTTCCCGACGGGATAAAGATCGGAGGAGAGGATTACCGCGCCCTTGCCGGCAGACCCGATGCGGCAGTCTTTTCGCAGAGCGACATATTGGCCCGCGGCGAGCGCGCAGTGCGCGAGGTGCATACAGGAGCACTTTCCGGAGTGCGCATACTCATGCCCGAGGGCACGTCCCTGCGGCAGAGCGTCGGGAGCTTCATACAGGAATGGCAGCATGATTTCGGCATCTACTGTATGATCTCCGAGCTGCCGTACAGCGAATACATATCGGCGCTCTCGTCGGGGGATTTCGATATCGCTCTTGTCCGTCTGAGCGGCGGGAACAGCGGAGCGGTGTCCTATCCCGGGACATTCTCGTCCGCTTCCGCGCTGAATTACGCCGGAGTTTCGAGCCGCAAGCTCGACGATATCATATCCGGAGCCCTGACCGCTCCCGACAGCGCCTCGGCGGCGAGATACTGCCTTGAAGCCGAGCAGCTCGTCATGGACAGCGGTTGGTTCGCGCCGCTGTGCTTCGAGAAGGAGTATGTGTTCCGCGCGCAGGGAGTTGAGAATGTGGGTTACGACCCGTTCTCGGGGATATATCTTTTCGGCGGGGCGCTGAAAAAATAAGCGAAGGCCTTACCGTTTTATCGCTTCCAGCCAGACAGCGCTTCCCGCGGCAAGGCTCTTCTTCAGGTCGAGCACCCTCTGGTTCGCGGAGCCGCGGAACGTGAGCGCAATGCTCTTTTCGGCGAGCACGAATCGCCCGTCCACGAGCACATCGGCGAGTGAGAGTATTTCATTGGTCACTTCGGTGCGGCATCTGTCGTTACCCTCCGTAAGCTCCTCGAATGTGAAGCCCGAGAATATCCAGATATCCTTGTCCGGGTAAGCCGCCCTGACGCGTTTCAGAAAGGGCAGGAGCTCACGCTGGTTCTCCGGTTCCATGGGCTCCCCGCCGAGCACGGTAAGGCCGTTGATGTAGTCGGGCGCGAGCATACCGATGATCTCGTCCTCCGTTTCCGCGGTGAACGGCTTGCCGTAGCCGAAGTCCCACGTCTGTGGCTGAAAGCAGCCCTCACAGTGATTGCGGCAGCCCGACACGAACAGCGTTACGCGCACTCCGAGCCCGTTGGCGATATCGTAGTTCTTTATTTCTCCGTAGTTCATGATATACCTCGTCGAAAACCCCGCCGTCAGCTTTCTGACAGCGGGGATCATTAATAATTTTGCATTTTGCATTCTGCATTATATCAGAGGTGCAGGACTCTTTCCTTTATCTCCTGAGTTCTGCCCTGATTCCAGTACTGGGTGCCGATGTAGCCGCAGGTACGGCGTGCGACGTTCATGGTGCTCTGATCGGTATTGCCGCAGTTGGGGCATTTCCAGATGAGCTTGCCGTCCTCCTCGACAATGTTTATCTCGCCGTCCCAGCCGCAGACCTGGCAGTAGTCGCTCTTGGTGTTGAGCTCGGCGTAGATGATGTTGAGATAGATGAACTTCATCACCTGCAAAACAGCCTCGATATTGTTCTGCATATCCGGGACCTCGACGTAGCTTATCGCGCCGCCGGGGGAGAGAGCCTGAAACTCCGCCTCGAAGCGCAGCTTCGAGAAAGCGTCTATCTTCTCGGTGACATGGACGTGGTAGCTGTTGGTGATATAGCCCTTGTCGGTGATGCCCTCGATGATGCCGAAGCGCTTCTGTAAGCACTTCGCGAACTTGTATGTGGTGGACTCGAGCGGCGTTCCGTAGAGCGAGAAGTCGATGTTGGTCTCGGCCTTCCACTTTCTGCACGCGGCGTTCATATAGTTCATCACTTCGAGGGCGAAGGGCTTTGCCTCGGGGTCGGTGTGAGATTTGCCGGTCATATATTTCACGCACTCATACAGCCCCGCGTAGCCGAGGGAAATGGTCGAGTAGCCGTTGAACAGCAGCTTGTCTATGGGCTCGCCTTTTTTGAGCCTTGCCAGAGCTCCGTGCTGCCAGAGTATCGGAGCCACGTCGGACGGTGTGCCGAGCAGTCTCTTGTGTCTGCACATCAGGGCGCGGTAGCACAGGTCGAGCCTTTCGTCGAATATCTTCTA
>CAMVBT010000259.1 GCA_947165805.1 uncultured Clostridia bacterium | reverse complement strand
CCACATCAGAACGAAGCTTAGTGCCTTCCACGTCTTTGAGCTTTTCAGCCTCTTTGCAAAGCTCCGCAAACTCGGCGAACCGTCTCCCGGGGACATTGCTGTGGTCGATAAGTCCGTGCCAGTGCATCTCTGCACCGATGTTTGCGGTGCGCCAACGGAAATGCACGACTGTGTCAGCTCCGTGCGCGAACGCTTGCAAGGCGTATCCCTTTATCATGCCGGGACGGGTGGTTTTCTGCATTGGCATCCATGTGCCGATACCTCCGCTCAACTGCTCCATTATCCAGAAGTTTTTCCGCTTTACACCGCGCATAATATCGAGATACACGGCGTGAGTATGGATATCCTCATAGTCTTTTGGAATATCGGTGGTGGGGTAGTTATCGTAGGAAACAAAGTCAAGGCTTGCGAACAGGTTATAAAAGTCCGGCAGGTTATTGCAGAACCAAGTATTTGTTGTAATTTTCGCATCGGGGATATGAGAGCGGATAATGTCAGCCTGAAAGCGCGCGAACTCTGTCACATCTTCGGCGGCGCGGCGGCGGAAGTCAAGCATATACGCAGGGTTCAGCCATGCGGTATTATAGCCGCCGTATGGCGGGTCGATCTGTTCCCACGAGGAATACTCACCGCTCCAGACGACACTGCCGTATGCCTTATTGAGCACTTCAAGAGTTCCGTATTTTTGTCTCAGCCAATCACGGTGCTTGTTATTGCACACCTCGCAGTAACAGATGTTCGCTTCAAGCTCGTTGTCTATCTGCCATGCGATAACTGTCCCGCAGTCCTTGTAATGCTCCGCGAGCCTGCTTATAACGCGCCCCGCGTATTCCCGCAATATAGGTGAGTTGAAGCACCTGTGTCCGCGTATACCTATGGGGTTCGTCTGTCCGTTGTCACCCACGGGCAGTATCTCCGGATGCTTCTCGCAAAGCCACCTCGGCGGGCAGTTTGTGGGAGTTCCGATAACGACATCAATGCCGTTAACCGCAAAAATGCCGATCGCTTTATCGAGCCACGCAAAGTCGAATTGTCCGTCCGAAGGCTCCAGTCTGCACCATGCAAATTCCGCCAACCGCACGAGCTTCACACCTGTCTGCGCCATAAGCCGCGCATCCTGCGCCCATAATTCTTCGTCCCAATGCTCGGGGTAATAATCAACGCCTATCCTCATTTATGTGCCTTCCTTAACCGAGTTTTGATGAAATGACCGGCTATCTCACAAGCAGACTGCGTGCAGATATAGTCGGGCTGTATTTTGTTCCCGATCATCGGCTCTGTCTGAGTAAAGGTATCAGTGTGCTTACAAGCATATATGTCTGTGTAGGGAACGCAAACACCATAGAACGCAGTTCGGACGCTGTGATCTTCTTATTGATGATAAGTGTGAGGAAGTCTATCCATGTACCCGCTTCGCTTCCGTAGATTGCCGCACCTGCAAGATATCCTTCATTATCAATGATAAATGTGAGGTCAATATCGAGTTCGCGGTTATCTACCCACTCATTTTGCTTACCGTACGGAACTGAAATGACCTTATACATATCCGGAGCCTTTTCTGCTTCATCAACAGTTACTCCGACTTGTGCGATCCTCGGCAGTGTAAATACAAGATTCGGAACTGCAGGATAGCTTATCGGCTCCGTATTGCCGAGTATCTGTCCCGCTATATAATTGGATTCAAACTCGGCTGTCGGCGTGAGCTTCGGAATTGTCTTATCGATCGCATCGCCGCTCACGTAGATGTTTTTTACACTTGTGCGGAGATGATCATCTGTCTTGATACCGCGGCGGCTCGCTTCTATCCCCAGCGATTCAAGCCCGATATCTTCAATGTTTGCAACTCTGCCGATAGCGTCAAGAATATAGTCGCCCTCAACGCAAAGCCCCGACTTTGTTGTGACCTTATACCCGTTGCCGCTCTTTTCCGCCTGACAAACAGCCTCGCCGAAATAAAACTCCGCGCCCTGCGCTTTCATTTTTTCAACGAGAGCGTCAACATATTTTTTCGGATATGCAGCCAACGCTCTCGGCGCAAATTCGATAATTGTCACTTTTTTTCCGAGCATCAAAGCCATTGAAGCAAATTCCATTGAGATAATGCCCGCACCTATACATACGAGATGTTCCGGCATCTCCTCTATATCAAGAAATTCGCGGCTTCCGTGAAGATATTCCTGTCCCGGTATATTCAACCGTGCATTTCGCTGGCCGACACCAAGTACGATGATCTCGGCTGTGATCGTTTTGTCGCCCGCTTGTATGGTATGTGCATCGAGCAGCTTTCCCTTTTCACGTATGAAATCGATCCCGGAACGCTCCAGCATACCGGGAATAAACTCTGCAAAAGGGGTAAGATGTTTTTTCTTGTATGCCATCAGCCTTTTCCAATCGATCGCTCCGGTGCGTTCAACGCAAACATCTTTATACCGTTCTAATCCCTCAAGAAATTCAAACGGTCCGTCAAGAAGTATTTTTGCATCGCAGCCATAATTTGTGCAGGTACCACCCGGCAGGTCATTATCCATGAGAATCACCTTTTTGCCCGCAGCGGCCAGTGTCACGGCACCATGCCAGCATGAATGCCCGCTGCCTAAATATGCAACATCATAATCAAACATTGTGTTATCCTCCTTGTACTGCTTCTCTTTTTGGAAAAGAGACCGCATACATTTTCAGTACCGGTCCCTTAGTCTTACCCGTTATTTCATTGCAGGCTCCCACTTGCACCTTACGGGCGAAACGATCGAGCCGTCTTTTTTCATAGCTGTCATAGTTTTGTCAACGACCTTGCGGTCAAGACCTGTCAGCTCGGCGATCTTGCCTGCGTTCAGCGGCTCGCCAGCCTTTTTCATAGCGTCAAGTATCTGTTCTTTTTCTGCCATTTTCGTGACCTCCTCAGAGTGGTAGTTCCTCCTTGTTATGCGCATTGGGTGAGCAGTTTATCAGCTTTTCAGGCGTGATGATGACCGCACATTTCAGCGACATTGCGCCCTTGAATGTATCCTCTGTCAGCTTCTGATAGTGGTCGTAAGCTTCGCCCTCGGTGGTAATTTCGGCAGTGCCTTTGATCTGATACGCTTCGCCTGTCAGCGGATCGGCACAGGATACAGCAATTTTGCCGTTCGCTCTGATATTTTCAAGCGTTGTTTCAAGCAGAACAGCACCTATCGCAAGCCTGCCGTCATCGCACACACACTTAAATCCCACGGGAACAACATTCGGCTCATCACCGTATGTGGCGATATACCACAGATGCTCCCGAAGCAGCTTTTTTACGTTATCGGGGATCATAGCTGTTGCTTCACACCTGTCTGTTGAGCCAGTTCTGCAAGCCTATCTTATCAATGAGTTCAAGCTGCTGCTCTGCCCAGTACATATCCTCTTCCTCGTCCTGATAGTACTCTTTGAGAATATCGTATGTGGTGTAGTCGTCTTTTGCTTCCTCTGTCAGAGTTTTCAGCCAGGCAAGACCGTCCTTGGACACCTGAAGATCATACTTGATCCACTCAATAACATCTGTGTAAACGGGAGCTTCCTTCTTTGCACCGTTCTTTACCTCGCCGCCGAGATCGAGTATGCGGTCGATGCACTTATCCACATAGCCGCGCTCCTCTGCTGCGTGTTCAGCGTACTTTTCACCCAACTTGGAAAAGCCCTGTGCTGCAAAGATTTTGGACTGGATAGCATGACCGTCTGCCTGCTGTGCCAAGTCTGTTACGATGATCTGTAAGCCCTCGAGAATTTTCTTGTTGTCTGCCATTTGATTGACCTCCGAAATATTTGATATGCGGCTTTATACCACAATTTCATCTTAACAAAAACCCGACTGAATGTCAATATAGAATATCAGCCGTTTACAAAACGATTTTGTATTTTTGCGAAATTACAAAATTTCAATCGTATAAGTATTGTTTCAGAGGTTCGGGCAAACTGCGCTCCCATATTCCGGCGACCTTTTCGGGAGAAAGCTCCATATTACCCGTTGGCCATTCCAGCATATGCTGAACAGTGCCGTAAACATTTA
>CAMVBT010000258.1 GCA_947165805.1 uncultured Clostridia bacterium | reverse complement strand
ACAGAACAAGAGATATCTGCGTGCTTAGCCGAAAGAAGTGCTCCTGCGGCAGAACGCTCGTCAAGATGACCAAGCCCATGGGCAGAAGCGACGATATGCTCATCATCAAGGGCGTCAACGTATTCCCGTCACAGATCGAGACAGTGCTCATCAAGGACTTCAAGGCTACCCCGAACTACCAGATAGTCGTTGACAGAGTGGGCAGCAGCGATACGTTCGAGATAAAGATCGAGCTCTCCGACGATATGTTCAGCGATACCATCAAGGACGTATTCACACTGGAGAAGAAGCTCAGCGCCGATATCGTGCAGATACTCGGCATCAAGGCAAAGATATCCCTCGTCGAGCCGAAGTCCATACCGCGCTCCGAGGGCAAGGCAGTCCGTGTAATAGATAAGCGTAAGCTTGTATAAAAGGGAGGAACCGAAAATGACAGTAAAACAGTTATCCGTATTCGTTGAAAACAGACCCGGCCGTCTCTGCGCCGTTACCGAGGCTCTCGCGGCAGCGGACATCAATATCCGCGCGGTGTCTATCGCGGACACGACCGATTTCGGCATCATGCGCATCATCGTCAACGACACCGACAAGGCGGTCGCAGCTCTCAAGGAAAAGGGCTTCATAGCCTCCGCAGCGAATGTCATCGCAGTGTCCGCCGACGACAAGCCCGGCAGCATGGCGGCGATAATGAAGACCCTTTACAGCGAGAACATCAGCGTGGAATATATGTACGCCGCATTCCTCAACCCCGAGAAAGGCACAGCCTGCCTCATTCTCCGCGTGGATAACAACGAGAGCGCGGTCGAAGCTCTCGAAAATACAGGCTGCAAGCTCCTGTCCGAAGCGGATATCGCCGCTATCTGAGCGGACGCCCCGCTGTTAAGCTCAGCCTATAACTGCTCCTTTCGTCAGCCGGAGGGAGCAGTTTTTTATTGACTGCTCCTATTGATTATTTGCAGTTGTTATGCTATAATAAACATGGTTTTAATGTATATTTCCGGAACGGAGGACAGCAGGCAGTGAAACGTTTATTGACGGCTGTGACGGCTCTGATACTTGCGGCGGCATTGTTCTGCGCGGGAGTGTCCGCGTTCGACGCCAATGACTACGACTACGGCGGCGGCGGAGGCGGCTACTCATACAGCTATGACAGCGGCGACAGCGGCGGCGGGGGAGACCTGGACTCGCTGATACTCGCGATAGTGATCGTGGCGATACTGTGCGTGTATTGGTGGATAAAGGACAAGATAGTCACGCACCGGAATAAGAAGCTCGAAAAAGAAAATCTGACAAAGGACATACCCGACAGGACTGCCGAGATACAGGAAGCCCTGCGGCAGTACGACCCGGGCTTCGACAGCGCGGCCATGATGTCATTCGCGAAGGATACATTCCGGGAGCTGTACACCGCGCTGAGCGCCCGCGACCTTACACCCGTGCGCCCGGTGCTGTTCGGTCAGCTTTTTGAGTCCCTGAACAGCAGGCTCCGGGACGACGCGGCTCATTTTATCACGGTCCATTATGTGAACATAAACGTAACGCAGAGCCGGCTCACGAGCTATGTCCGCGAAAACGGCTATGAGTACCTTATCGTATGTCTGAACGCGAAATACAGCGAATACACCACCGACGATAAGACCCGGGCTACCATAAAAGGCAGCAGAAAAACGGAATGTGAGAAGCGGTATATGATGACCTTTATGAGAAGCACGGCGTTCGGTGCGGCGGCACCGCAGACCTGCCCGCATTGCGGAGCTCCGATGAATGCCGCTTACCCGGGCAGATGCGAATACTGCGGAAGCACCGTCGAGGCCGGAAGACCCGGCTGGCTGCTCAGCGTATGTGAGCCCGTAGACCGCAGGACACAGGACTTCGGCATAATGATATCATGACCGGAGCAGACAACAGCGGCAGGACAGAAAAACGAAGCTCCCGGAGTTTTTGCTCCGGGAGCTTCGCCGTCTTGGGAAAAGGAAAAATATTGAGTGGGAGGTATCTGTATCATTAGGGAGAGCTTTCTCTCCGTTCCGAACATATCATACCATGTCAACCTAAAATCAACCTTAAGTCAACGTGAAATTTGTGTGAAATATCATATTTTTATTGTTTCCGGAATATTGCATTTTCACGTTCAATGTGATAAAATATATTATCATATCAATGGATCAAAGAGGGTACATATATGGAAAACGAACTTATAATAGTCCTCGATTTCGGCGGCCAGTACAATCAGCTGATAGCCCGCCGCGTCAGGGAATGCGGTGTCTACTGCGAGGTGCGGTCGTACAGGACGCCCGTTGAGGAGATACAGAAGCTCGCCCCGAAGGGGATAATCTTTACGGGCGGTCCGAACAGCGTGTATGAGGAGACCTCGCCGCACGTTGACAAGGCGGTGCTCGATCTCGGCATACCGGTGCTCGGCATCTGCTACGGAGCCCAGCTCATGGCCTACACGCTCGGCGGCAGGGTCCGGAGCTGCGAAACCTCGGAGTACGGCAAGACGGAGACCTTCTACGACAAGACCTGCGAGCTGTTCGCTGATATGCCGGAAAAGGCTGTCTCATGGATGAGTCACACCGACTATGTCGCGGAAGTGCCGGAGGGCTTCAGGATAACCGCTCACACGGAGAACTGCCCCGCCGCGGCGTTTGAGTGCCCGGAGAAAAAGCTGTACGCTGTGCAGTTCCACCCGGAAGTGAACCACACCGAGCAGGGTATAACGATGCTCGACAGCTTCGTAAAGAAAGTATGCGGCTGCGCGGGCACATGGAATATGAAGAATTACGCGAAGACCGCGGTAGAGCAGATACGCGCGAAGGTCGGTGACGGACGCGCTCTGCTTGCCCTGTCCGGCGGAGTCGACAGCTCGGTGGCCTGCGCTCTCATGGCAAAGGCGATAGGGGACAGGCTCACCTGCGTGTTCGTAGACCACGGGCTCATGCGTAAAAACGAGGGCGATGAGGTCGAGGCTGCGTTCAGAGACCGGAGCGTGAACTTTATCCGCGTTGACGCGTCGGAGCGCTTCCTCTCGAAGCTCGAGGGCGTCAGCGATCCCGAAGCCAAGCGCAAGATCATAGGAGAAGAGTTTATCCGCGTGTTCGAGGACGAGGCAAAGAAGATCGGCAGGGTGGACTTCCTCGTTCAGGGTACTATCTATCCCGATGTCATCGAGAGCGGCACGGGCGACGCGGCAGTGATAAAGTCGCACCACAATGTCGGAGGACTCCCGGATTGCGTGGATTTCCGCGAGATAATAGAGCCGCTTCGTATGCTGTTCAAGGACGAGGTGCGCAAGCTCGGCACCGAGCTCGGGCTCGCCGATTACCTTGTGTGGAGGCAGCCGTTCCCGGGTCCGGGTCTCGCTGTGCGCGTCATCGGCGATATCACGCGCGAGAAGCTCGACATTCTGCGCGACGCGGACTTCATTTTCCGCGAGGAGATAGCGAAGGCCGGGCTCGACCGTGAGATCAACCAGTACTTTGCCGTCCTGACGGATATGCGTTCGGTAGGCGTAATGGGCGACGGGCGGACTTACGATTACATACTCGCTCTGCGCGGCGTGACCACGTCGGACTTCATGACCGCGGACTTCGCGCGGATACCTTATGACGTGCTTGAGCGCGCAAGCGTCCGCATAGTCAACGAGGTCAGACATATCAACCGCGTGTGCTATGATATCACAAGCAAGCCGCCGGCGACTATTGAGTGGGAATAAACGCCTGATCGCTGCCCGCGTCACGATCAGCGAGGCGTTTATTGCACAGAGGTCGAAGGCTCCAAGCTTGCGGAGGATTTTTCGGGCACCGCAAGAGAGCTTCACTTTGAGGCTTGACAGAGCCGTTTGTGAGCATTTAACGAAATTTTGATATTGTTTTGGTCTGGAAGCCGGCAGGCTGACCTGACGATCGCAGTTAGACAGCCGGATATTCAACAACGGAGCAGGTGATGATCTCACTTGCTCCGTTTTCTGTACTTAATGTCTGCTCGTCCGCCCACAGGGCGGAATGAGCTTGACATCAAGGAATGTGTCC
>CAMVBT010000257.1 GCA_947165805.1 uncultured Clostridia bacterium | reverse complement strand
AGCCTACACAGGCCGCCGAAGGCGAAACCGTCACCCTGACCGTCACTCCCGACGCGGCGGATTTCGGCGACGAGGGCAGCAACACACTGAAAGCGTGCTTCGGCACGGGGAAGCTGAACGTCCCGAATATGCGCAAGCTGGGGCTTTTCAATCTTGACGGCGTGGATTACGGCGAGCCGTATGAATTTTTCGGGGAGCACGAGACTTACGCGCGGCTGTCGGAGCTCTCGAAGGGCAAGGACACAACTACCGGTCATTGGGAGATGATGGGGATAGTTTCGGAGAAGCCCTTTCCTACCTACCCGGACGGTTTCCCGCCGGAGATAATAAGCGAATTCGAGCGCAGGACGGGTCGAAAGGTCATCTGCAACAAGCCCTACTCCGGCACGAAGGTGATAGCCGACTACGGCACGGAGCACATGAAGTCGGGGGCGCTTATCGTCTACACCTCGGCGGACAGCGTTTTCCAGATAGCTGCGCATGAGGACATCGTTCCGGTGGAGGAGCTTTACCGTTACTGTGAGATCGCCCGGGAGATCCTTACCGGCGAGCACGCGGTCGGACGCGTGATAGCCCGTCCGTTCACAGGCGAGCACCCGTTCACGCGCACTTCGCGCAGGCACGATTTTTCGCTGAAGCCTCCGCGCAAGACGGTGCTTGACGAGATAAGCGAAGCGGGGCTGACCTGCTACGGCATAGGCAAGATAAACGACATTTTTGCGGGCGCGGGTCTGAACGGCTTTGTGCGCACGGAGAACAATGCCGACGGAATGAAAAAGACCTCCGAATTTGCGGAGCGGGACTGGGAAGGCCTGTGCTTTGTCAACCTTGTGGACTTTGATATGCTCTACGGTCACCGCAACGACGTAATGGGCTACACGAACGCGCTCAACGAGTTCGACGCGTGGCTCGGGGACTTCCTGAGCACCCGCTGGCGCGGCGACGTTGTGCTCATCACGGGCGACCACGGCTGCGACCCCTCCACGCCCTCGACCGACCACTCCCGCGAGTATGTGCCGCTGCTGAAATACGGACAGCGGTTATTCCCGGAGTTTTCCGGCACTATGAGCGGCTTTGACAATATCGGGAGAATGATACTCGAATATCTCGGAGTGGACGGGGGTTTCCTGAAATGAAGGTACTTAAAAATATAGTGCTGAGTATACTGATGCAGGTGCTGATACTGATACTACACGTCGGTATGCATATGGCACGGCTGTATGAATTGTCGGATAGTATCGGCAGTAGCGAGGAGATATGTTCGTTCGGTATTGTGATAATAATAACTTTTCTCTGGTATTTTATTCTTAACCTTCCCGCTTATACTCTCATCACCGCCAATGCGGTCACATTCCTTTTTCTTATGTTATCTGAAGAGACGGGAACATATCTGTTCTATTATGTTCACAGGGGGAGCTCCCCGTTCTTTAACCCGCCTTTGCTTACTGACGCGGTGATCGTGACCGTCGGGATGCTGTTCTTCCAGCTTATAACAATGGCGCTCGCAAAGCTGGCAAGATATCAATTTATTGACAGAAAAAAACAAAGCACCGATAATAATACAAAAGACGTGGCTGACGGAGAATAACAATGCCTTTTTTACCGATGACCCGCCGGGGAGATGAGGTCTTTGACTACATCTGCGTGACCGGTGATGCTTATGTGGATCACCCGAGTTTCGGGATAGCAATAATATCGCGGCTGCTGGAAAGCTTCGGGTGCAGAGTCGGAATGATAGCCCAGCCGGTGAGCGATAAGGACTTCATGCGGCTCGGAGAGCCCCGCTATGCCTTTATGGTGACAGGCGGCAACATCGACTCCATGGTCTCCAATTATACGGTAGCTCTGAAAAAGCGCAACGACGACGCATACAGCGCAGGCGGCAAGGGCGGCAAACGTCCCGACCGGGCTGTCATCACCTACTGCCGTGCGCTTAAACGGCTGTTTCCGGGTTCGCAGATAGCCATTGGAGGGCTCGAAGCCTCGCTGCGCAGGTTCGCGCACTACGATTACTGGGACGACTGCGTGATGCAGTCAATACTCGTGGACAGCGGAGCCGACCTGCTCATGTACGGAATGGGCGAGCTCACCGTCACCGAGATACATAACCGCTTCAAGGCCGGAGACCGCCTGCGTGATATGCGCGATATCCGCGGAACGTGTTACCTCTGCGAGCCGAAGGATACCCCCCTCGGAGCCGTGCAGTGCGACTCGTTCGAGATAGTACGCGATAACAGAAAAGCCTACGCAAAGGCCTGCCGCAAGCAGTACGACGAACAGGACGAGGTCTACGGACGCACCATAGTCCAGCGCCACGGAGATGTCATGCTCGTTCAGAACCCTCCGCAGCGCAGTCTGACACAGTCGGAGTTCGACCGCGCCTACGAGCTGCCCTATATGAGGACATACCACCCCTGCTACGAAAAGGACGGAGGTGTCCCCGCGATCAAGGAGGTCGAGTTCTCGATAACCCATAACCGCGGCTGCTTCGGCTTCTGTAACTTCTGCTCGATCGCCCTGCATCAGGGACGGCGCATACAGACCCGAAGCGTCGAGTCCGTGCTCAACGAGGCGCGCGAGCTCGCGGCTTCTCCGAATTTCAAGGGCTATATCCACGACGTCGGAGGCCCCACCGCAGATTTCCGCCACCCGTCCTGCGACAAGCAGATAGAGCACGGGCTCTGCAAGGGCAGGAAATGTCTTGCTCCCAAGCCCTGCCCCAACGTAAAGGTCGATCATTCCGAATACCTCGGCATACTCAGGAAAATGCGGGAGATAAAAGGCGTGAAGCGCGTCTTCGTGCGCTCCGGCATACGGTACGATTATCTCATCAACGACCCCGACGATACCTTCATGCGCGAACTGATAGCAAACCACGTCAGCGGTCAGCTCAAGGTAGCCCCCGAACACGCCTCGAACAAGGTGCTCGACTATATGGGAAAGCCGCATATCGAGCTGTATGAGCGCTTCGAGAAGAAATTCTATGACATAACAAAGGGTATGGGCAAGGAACAGTACCTTGTGCCGTACCTCATGTCCTCGCACCCCGGCTGCACGCTCTCCGACGCAGTTGACCTCGCCGTGTTCCTGAAAAAGCACAATATCCGCCCCGAGCAGGTGCAGGACTTCTACCCTACCCCCGGTACTATCTCGACAGCTATGTTCTATACCGGGCTCGACCCCTACACAATGGAGCCCGTCTACGTCCCGCGCAAGCCCGAGGAAAAGAAGCTCCAGCGCGCTCTGTTGCAATATTACAAGAAGGAGAACCGCGAGCTCGTCGAGAAAGCCCTGATAATGACCAACCGCAGAAACCTCATCGGCAGCTCCCCCGACTGCCTTATCCCCGCTGCTCCGCAGCAGCACCACCGCAAACCGCCGCACAGCGCTCCCGCGGGGCGGCAGAATAACCAAAAGGGAAAGAAACACAGATGAACGCACTGACAAAGCAGCTCCGCGCGGAGCTTAAAGCCGCCGCAGCGGACAAAAAGTACCGCGAAATGCAGACACGCATAATACCGACAGTCCCCGCCGACAGTATCATAGGCGTGCGCGTGCCGGATATCCGTAAGACAGCCGCGGCGCACAGGGGCGAGGACGTGACCGCGTTCCTCAACGAGCTGCCGCATAAGTATATGGAGGAGAACTATCTGCACGCGTTCTTTGTTGCGGCGATTCGGGACTTTGACGAGTGCATGGAGCGCACAGAGGGATTTCTGCCGTACATCGACAACTGGGCGGTATGCGACAGCTTCGCGCCGAAGGTGTTTGAAAAGCACAGGCCGGAGCTTCCCGGGAAGAAAGCCGAAAGGCACAGAAGCGGGCATACATACACGATACGCTTCGGGACGGGCTGTCTGATGCGGTGGTATCTTGACGCGGGGTTTGAGGAACGTTTTCTTGATATGGCGGCTTCGGTGCGCTCGGAGGAATACTATGTCAATATGATGACGGCGTGGTTTTTTGCGACGGCGCTTGCCAAGCAGTATGAGAGCACTCTGCCGTACATCACGGAGCGCCGGCTCGACAAATGGACTCACAACAAAGCAATACAAAAAGCGCTCGAGAGTTTTCGGGTGTC
>CAMVBT010000256.1 GCA_947165805.1 uncultured Clostridia bacterium | reverse complement strand
TCCAAGTTTGACTTCCTGTTCGACTTCCACCGCGGCTTCGGTACAGACCTTACCACCACGATCAAGCAGGTATTCGACGACCCGATGAAGGGCACCGATACCTACACTCATCTGCTCGAAGAGAACTACAACGTTATCGAGACTTCACTCGACAGCTACCGTGCTCTTATGACAGGCTGATAAAAACAAAAGAAGCCCCCCTCCCCGGGGGCTTTTTTGCGGAAAGAGGGGTTTTATGCGGACACCGATACACGATTTCCTGAAAAGCTACGCGGCACGCGGCACCCTGCGTCTGCACATGCCGGGCGGCAAGGGCAGCCCTTACCTGCACGACATTACCGAGATAAGCGGCGCGGACGTGCTGTACGAGAGCTCCGGCATCATACGGGAGAGCGAGGACTGCGCGGCGGCTCTGTTCGGGGCTGCGGCAAGCTGCTATTCCTGCGGGGGCTCGACGCTGGCGATACAGGCGATGCTGGCGGCAGCGTCGGCAGCGACGGGAAGGTGCCGTATAGCCGCGGGGCGCTGTTCGCACCGGAGCCTTGTCTCCGCGGCAGTGCTGCTGGGGCTGGACATCGACTGGATATACCCGGACGAGTTCCCGTCCGGAGCAGTCACCCCGGAGCGGGTCGAAGCCGCGCTCACGCCCGGCACGGCGGCTGTGTTTGTCACGTCGGTGGACTATCTCGGCGGCGAATGTGACATCGCCGGGATATCAGAGGTGTGCAGGCGGCACGGCGTTCTGCTCCTCGCGGACAACGCCCACGGCGCGTACAAGGTATTCACCGGGGATCACCCGATTGCTCTCGGCGCTGACATGACCGCCGACAGCGCTCACAAGACCCTGCCCGCGCTCACGGGTGCGGCGTACGTTCATCTCGCGGACGCTTCGTTCAGGGAGCCTGTGAAGTCCGCTATGGCGCTGTTCGGGAGCTCCAGCCCGTCCTACCTGATGCTTGAGAGCCTTGATCTCTGCAACCGTTTCATTGCCGAAGAACGCGAAGCCGCGCTCGCGGCTCTGAACGGCGTGAGCGAGCTGAAAAAAGCTCTGACCGCCGAGGGAATACCTCTGCGGCAGAGCGACGCTATGCGTATTGTTATAGACGCGAACGCCCTCGGCTATACCGGCGCGGAGTACGCGGAGCTCATGCGAAAAGCCGGAGCCGAGTGCGAAATGGGAGGCGGGCGCTTTGCCGTGCTCCTGTTATCGGTATCGCAGCGGGCAGAGGACTTCGGGCGGGCATTGGAAATAATAAAGTCCCTGCCACGCCGTGCCCCCATAGCCCCGCGGGATATCCCGGTCATCAGGCCGGAGCGGGTGATGCCGCCGCGCGAGGCGTATCTGTCGCCGTCGGAGACTGTCCCCGTATCCCGGGCGGCGGGACGTGTCTGCTCCGGCATACAGTCGCCCTGCCCGCCCTGCGTGCCGATAGTTATGCCGGGCGAGCGTATAAGCTCCGAAGCCGCCGGCATCATGGAAAGCTACGGCATATCCGTTATCGGAACGGTGAAATAAGCGGTCAGTCGAAGATAACGGGTCCCGTGACGCGCGGGAGCAGTACGCCGAGCTCGAGAGCCGTAAAATTGCAGGAGAATGACGGGTTATCCTCGTAACTGCTGACGGCGTTTTTGCAGAGTTCTATTATCTCTGCCCTGTATCCGGCGGCTTCGGGGCGGGGTGAATTATCGAATTCGCCCGATTTGACGTGTTTCAGAGCCGCGAGGTACGCGTCGTCGGACATGGCAGAAAGCGTGCGCACATCAAGCTCCTCATGTTCGCCGCTGAGGTATTTCTGAATGTTGTAGTCGGTTATCATCGCGTCGGGTCTTGTGAAGCAGAGAGCCGCGAACATGGCGATGAACACAGCCGTGATGATGCGCGCAGTTGGAAGGCGCTTCACGAACGCCCTTGCCGCAAGTACCACGAATATCACAGCCAGCAGCACCATGAACCACGATGTGTAAAGGCGCAGTCTCGTCAGGCCGTACCTGCCGATATACAGCAGCATCTTCGCGAGAGCGGTGGATATGATGAACAGCGTGAAGCCGCAGATAATGCAGGTGTAAACTTTCAGTGCGGGCGTGGTCTGCGCACCGCTCTTCTTTGAGAAGGTCAGCATGAACAGGATAACGCAGAGGTTTATCACAGCTATCACGCAGAGTTCGAAGAAGCCGCGTCTCGCATACTCCGAGTAGAGCATATTCTCCGGGAGCTGCCCGGAAAATGCCGACAGGAAGTAGTTCGCCTGCGAGATCACATAGAGCAGGTAGAGCAGGCAGATCGGGGTAACTCCCGCGTAGATGCCGAGGTTGTTTATCACCTTGCAGCGGCTGAGCTTTTCATGATAATACATATCGCTCGGCAGGGGACGGAGCTTCTGCTTCGCGTCGGCGCGGAGCATACCGAAAATGATGATGCCGGCCGGTACAGTCCAGAATATGATGCGCACCGAGGTGTATATATCCGCGAAGCGTATGGTATCCCATATCTTGTCGATCATTCTGCCGACGCCCTCGTCCGCCCCCGCGAGGAGGAGCGCCACCGCAATAGTTAGGGGAATCGTTGCCAGAAGACCCAGCAGTATGACGAGGAGCTTATTGCCGGAGCCTTCATTTTTTTTCGACAAAGCGCGGAAAAATCCCGTAAAGTCATAGAATGGCTGTACGAACACTGTGCGCAGCAGGTCGAAGAAGAAGAACTTCGTCACGAAGCTCGCGCAGATGCACACGGCCTGCACCCACCAGAACACCGCCCCGATGAGGAACAGGGTGCAGAGTATGTGGAGCAGGGGGCTTGACGTGATCGAGTAGGTGAACGCGAAAGCGCATATCAGCGCCCCGAATGTCCACTGTGCCGCGGTGGGTCTGCGGCCGCACTTTATGACGTAGACCGCGCAGCACGCGAATGTCAGCAGCACGGAGACCGTTGTGAAGAAGCCGTTGAACGTGAATATCGAGAAGCGCACGAAGAGGTATCCGGCGATCATTGCCAGCACCGCGAAAACGCGGTCGAAGCTGTGGGTCTCGGGTCTGTATGTCACCGGCTGTACGCTCTGCATCGGCATCTGCGGAGCTGTTATCTGTTCTGTCATTTCAGTTGTCCTCCTTGGTATATTCGAGTATATCTCCGGGCTGGCAGTCGAGCACGCTGCATATAGCCTCAAGCGTTGAGAAGCGCACTGCTTTGGCCTTGTTGTTTTTCAGTATCGAGAGGTTGGCGGGGGTGATGTCGATCTTTTCGGCGAGCTCACCCGCGGATATTTTCCGCTTTGCCATCATCACGTCGAGGTTTACGATTATCGGCATATCCGCACCTCCTTATATCGTGTAGTCGTTCTCTTCACGCATTTCGGCTGCGGAAGCGAGCATATTCTTTACCACGCGCAGGATAAGTCCGACGAAGCCTGCGATCACTGCCACGAGCAGGGCGAGCAGTCTCCAGAACGCCAGACCTGCGAACACTGCCGCCACTCCGAAGCAGCACCATGATATTATGCGCACGCAGCGGGTGTTACGGTCGGTGAACAGCTCCTGTTTTGAGATATTTTTCAGCATTATGTTCAGCTCCCACAGTGCGAGTACCGCGAGCCCGTCGCAGATATAGAAGCACACTGTCAGCACCGGCATTATCGGCGGCTTTCCGGACACATCGTCGTACCACTGGGTTATTATGGGTATCAGGAACAGCACGCCGCAGGCGAACACAAATACCGCTGTTGTCAGTATGCGGGTAAGTTTCAGTGAATTTTTTGATGTCCATTTGATGTTCATTTCCGATTCTCCTTTTCCGGTCGTTGGACTCATTATAGCACAATGATATCTGTTTGTCAATAGAAAATTATCGAAAAACGATAAATATTTTCTGTTTGTCAATTTTGCATGATTGTATCCGTTGAGTTCATAGTTTATGGTCTGCGTTTTATTTCGCCCGCGTTCGACAAGGACTGAAAAAGACTGCCGCCCCCCAGTGCCCCTGCTCCTTTTGATACAGGGTTTGTGGGGAATCCTTTCAGAGTCGCTTCTATCGACAGCGGGGGCTTTCTCGAAGGTTTCTTTTATCGCCGCGTCCGTGCGGCGTTTTGGAAA
>CAMVBT010000255.1 GCA_947165805.1 uncultured Clostridia bacterium | reverse complement strand
AGTAAAGTAACAGACGGATTGACAGCGCGGGTACCGCGCCTCGAGCGTAAGCGACTTCTGCACAAAACTAACGGCTGCGAGGCAGATAGCTCGTCGATATCAGTAAAGTAACAGACGGATTGACAGCGCGGGTACCGCGCCTCGAGCGTAAGCGACCTACAGCTCGATTATCAGTTCTACGGGGCAATGGTCGCTGCCCTCGGTACTGCTATGGATCACCTGATCCTTAACTTTGGGCATGAGCCGCTCGGACACGATGAAGTAATCGATGCGCCAGCCCGCGTTGTTGCGGCGGGCATTGAAGCGGTACGACCACCATGTATAGGCGCCGGTCTTATCGGGGTACAGCCTTCGGAACGTGTCCGCGAAGCCCGCCCCCAGCAGCTCGGTCATCTTGCCGCGCTCCTGATCGGAAAAGCCCGCGTTACCGGCGTTCGCCTTCGGGTTCTTGAGGTCGATCTCGTTGTGCGCAACGTTGAGGTCTCCGCAGTAAACGACCGGCTTCTTTTTGTCCAGCTCCGACAGATAGGCGCGCATGGCATCCTCGAACTCCATACGGTAGTCTATGCGCAGCAGCCCGTCCTTGGCGTTCGGGACATAACAGCAGACAAAGAAGAACTCCTCATACTCGCAGGTTATGACCCTGCCCTCGTCGTTGTGCTCGCCGTTAAGTCCGTAGGTTACGTTCAGCGGCTCGCGCTTCGTATAGACCGCGGTGCCGGAATAGCCCGCCCTCTCTGCGCTGTTGAAGTACTTATAATAGCCCTCGGGCGAGAAATCGGCCTGCTCGGGCTTCATCTTCGTCTCCTGAAGGCAGAAGATGTCGGCGTCCGCAGCGTTGAAGAACTCCTCGAAGCCCTTTTTCAGACAGGCGCGGAAGCCGTTTACGTTCCATGTGATGAATTTCATGGTATGCTCCTTTGCGGTCAAAAAAGCTCCCTCCGCTCAGCCGTTCCCGCGGCCTGCCGGAAGGAGCATTATCGGTGTGTTCAGCACATCTTTTCGGACAGCTTCACGCCGCCGAGAAGGTGGAAGTGCAGGTGCTTTACGGTCTGGCCGCCGTCGTCGCCGATGTTGGTGATGATGCGGTAGCCGCTGCCGAGGCCGTTCTCCGCCGCGAGCTTCTTCGCGACGAGCATGATGTCGCCGACTATGGGAGCCGTGGTCTCGTCGAGGGCGTTCACGCTCTCGTAATGCGCCTTGGGGATAATGAGTATATGCACGGGAGCCTGAGGGTTAATGTCTCTGAACGCGAGTATCTTGTCGTCCTCATAGACCTTCGCCGAGGGTATCTCACCCGCCGCTATCTTGCAGAATATGCAGTCATTCATTGCTCTGTTCTCCTTCATCTTTTGTTTCAAGCTCGGATATTATGCTTATGAAGCTCTCGGCGCCGTCGAAGTCCTTGTAGACCGACGCAAAGCGTATGTAAGCCACCTGATCGGTATTCTTGAGCTTTTCGAGCACCATGTCACCTATCTGCGCCGAAGAGACCTCTTTCTGGAGGTTGTTTTTCAGGTCGCTTTCGATCTCATCGACCATATTCTCGATGCTCTCATAGGTTATAGGGCGCTTCACCGTGGCGCGGCGGATACGCTCCGCCAGCTTGTCGCGGTCGAAGGGCTCTATCGAGTGGTCCTTCTTTACGACCATGAGCGGTACGTCCTCGACTATCTCGTAAGTCGTGAAGCGGAACTTACAGGACAGGCACTCGCGCCTTCTGCGTATCCTGCCGTCCGTGGGTCTCGAATCTATGACCTTGCTGTCCTCAAATCCGCAGTCCGGGCATCTCATAGCCAGATCGCTCCTTTCGCTTTGCGGTATCTTGTATCACCTTTACTATTGTACCACAAAATATAGCAAAATGCAAGAATTTTTTTCAAATTCCGCGCATTTTTTTACGGGCTGTATATCATAGCATATTACAGTCCGGCAATATTCCTGACTACCCACCACCCGAGAAAAAGCACGAGAAACGCGATATTCAGCCAGCCGGGCTTTATCATGAAGTCTGCATTTCCGGTGCGCAGGTATGTGACCGAGGCATGACCGGCCGCGTAGCCGACATACAGCATCTCGGGAATGAACATATAATTGCTTCGCAGAGCTTCGCCGAACCGGAAATGCGCGGCATTTATCACAAATCCCGTATTGCCGCAGCCCGGACATTTCAGTCCGGTAATAAGCCTGAAAACGCACGGTATCGAGATATGGAAGCCGAGAACGACCACGGCGTAGGCTCCGAGGACTGCGGCAACGACGGCATATACCGTCAGCAGCTTTTTAACTCTTTCACTCATATCATACAAAACAAGAAAGGTCTGCTCTCGGCAGACCCTTCAAGGCAATTATGCGGGCATATTGTTCATTTCGTTCTGAACGAGAGCCATTGTAACGATAGGGCAGATGATGGAGAATACCACATAAAGAACCTTATCGTCCTTTGCGGGAAGACCCTTCTGCGCTCTTATCTCGTTGAGGTTATCGGCTGCGTTGATGCCGAAGAAGATCTCACCGACATAGAAGAAGAGCAGAACGAACTGGATTATGGGTTCGAGATTTCCGATGCTCTTGCCTCCGGCCTTGTAGAGATCGTTCATAGCCTGCCAGTACCATACGAGGGCATAAATTCCGCAGGTAACGATCGAAAGGATTATTACCAGCGCGACGGACTTCTGTTTGAACATACCTATGTTCTCCTTTCAAAAAATTACTATATGAATTATAACACAATTTGGTAATAAAGTCAATATTTTCGCGAAAAAATATCCCGCCTTCTTCCGAAAGCGGGATATCGTTTATGCTTTTTTCTTTGTCTCGGGGTGAGCGTTCTTCCATACCGCCCATGCGGGACCCGCGATGAATATCGAGGAATAGCAGCCCGCGATAAGTCCCACGAACATCGGGAACACGAAGCTGATTATCGACTCGACGCCGCAGATCAGCGCGACTACGCACATCGAGAGCACCGCGATAGCTGTTGTTACCGTGGTCTTGATCGAACGTGAGAGCGACTGGTTGATACTGCCGTTCACCAGCTCGTCGATAGTGAGCTTCTTGCCGTAGAGCTTGCGGTTCTCTCTCACGCGGTCGTAGAGAACGATCGTGTTGTTGATCGAGTAACCGAGTATCGTAAGGATTACCGCCATGAAGTTCGCGTCTATCGCAAGTCTCATGAACACGAACGTCGCGAATACCATGAATACGTCGTTTGCGAGGGCGACGAGCGCGAACGCGCCTGCCGACCAGCCGCCGATATTCTTGAAGCGAAGTCCGATATAGATGATGAGCAGGATAAACGAGAATATTACCGCCACAAAGCACTTGAGGAAGAACGAGAAGCCCGCGCTGGGCTTAACGTCCTGGCTGTTGACCAGCTCAAGGCTGTTAGCCGAGAATGTCTGACGGAGAGTGTCGGTGACCTGTACCTGTACCTCCGCGGTAAGTCCCTCGTCCGATGCGAAGGATACCTGAACGGTCTCGAGGTCTGAGCCGAACGCCGAACCCGTAGTTACACCGACAGTACCGAGGTTCATGCCCTCGACCGTGGATTTGACGGAGTTCACGTCGATAGTGCCGGTATAGCTGTAGGTCAGCATAGTACCGCCCTTGAACTCGATATCAACGGGAACGCCGATGATGAGCACGGTGATTATCGTGATAACGGCTATCGCTATCGGGATAATGAAGAATATCTTTTTGTTCTTGAGGAAGTCGAACTTGTTGTTGCTCATTTCGCCGCACCTCCCTCTTTTTTCTTACCGCCGTAGAACACAGGGTTCCTGAACGCTCTGAATCTCGATATCGACATCGTCATAAGTCTTGTGGTGAAGATACCGAAGAGGAAGTTGAGCACTACGCCGACCGCGAGAGTGTAGCCGAAAGCGTAGATAGAGCCCGCGGTGGACACGCCGAACCATGTGAATATTGGCGTGAGGATTATCGCGCACCAGCTGTCGGGCGTACCGAACGCGCCCATTAAGATGACCGCGATGATGAGCATTGTGATGTTGCCGTCGAAGATAGCGGAGAACGCACGCTTGAAGCCTATATACAGCGCGCCGTCTATGGTCTTGCCAGCGTAGAGCTCCTCCTTGATGCG
>CAMVBT010000254.1 GCA_947165805.1 uncultured Clostridia bacterium | reverse complement strand
GATAAAGCACGAGAGCAAGACCCTCGCGACCATAACCTTCCAGAACTTCTTCCGTCTGTACAGCAAGCTCTCCGGCATGACCGGTACGGCCATGACCGAGGAGACCGAGTTCAGAGGCATTTACAGCCTCGATGTCATCGAGATACCCACGAACAAGCCCGTTATCCGTATCGACAGACAGGATCAGGTCTATAAGAACGAGCACGGCAAGTTCGTTGCCGCGATAGAACAGATCAAGGAGTGCCACGCCAAGGGACAGCCCGTCCTTGTGGGTACTATCTCCATAGAAAAGTCCGAGGAGCTCTCAAAGATGCTCAAAAAGACCGGCATCAAGCATGAAGTACTCAACGCGAAGAACCACGAGCGTGAGGCTGAGATCGTAGCTCAGGCGGGCAAGAAGGGCGCCGTTACGATCGCGACCAACATGGCCGGACGCGGTACCGATATTATGCTCGGCGGTAACGCCGAATACCTCGCGAAGGCTGAAATGCGCCGCAAGGACATTCCGGACGAGCTCATCAACGAGGCGACAGGCTTCGCGGAGACCGACGACGAGGAGATACTCGCAGCAAGAAAGCTCTATATGGAGCTCAACGAGAAGTACAAGAAGCAGATAGCTCCCGAGGCCGAGGAGGTCCGCAATGCGGGCGGTCTGTTCATTCTCGGTACCGAGCGCCATGAGTCGAGACGTATAGACAACCAGCTCCGCGGACGTGCGGGACGTCAGGGAGACCCCGGCGAGAGCTGCTTCTTCGTTTCCCTCGAGGACGACCTTATGAGACTGTTCGGCGGCGACCGCGTACAGGCTGTAATGGAGACCCTCAAGATAGACGAGGACGTGCCGATCGAGAACGCACTGCTGACCAAGACGATAGAATCCTCCCAGCGCAAGATCGAGGGCAGGAACTACTCGATAAGAAAGAACGTACTCGACTTCGACGACGTTATGTCTCAGCAGAGAATGACCATTTACTCGCAGCGCGCCAAGGTGCTTGACGGCGACGATATCAGCGAAAGCATCAAGGGTATGATAACCGACAGCATCAAGGAGAACGTGGATATGTTCTGCCAGGGCGATATCCCGGACAACTGGAACCTTACCGGTCTGCGCGAGCATTACGCGGGCGTGCTGACTATGCCCGACGACCTCACTTATACGGTCGACGAGCTCAACACGATCAAGAAGGCCGATGTCACCGAAATGCTCACCGAGCGCGCCGAGACCATATACGCCGCAAAGGAAGCCGAATACGGCTCGGAGATAATGCGCGAGATAGAGCGCGTTATCCTGCTGCGCAACGTCGATGAGAAGTGGATGGATCACATCGACGCCATGGACGAGCTCAAGCGCGGCATATACCTGCGCTCCATGGGTCAGAAGGACCCTGTTGTCGAGTACAGATTCGAGGGCTTCGCGATGTTTGACGAGATGATAGCCGCTATCCGCGAGGATACCGCGCGCGCCATACTCACATTCAGGATAGCTCCCAATAAGCAGCCTCCCAAGCGCGTACAGGTAATGCGCCCCGATATGCCGCAGGGAACTGTCAGGAGAACAGCGCCCAAGAAGCCTCCGAAGAAGATGCCCACGGCTCAGTCAGGCGATAACAAACAAAACTGATAAATATGATATCCTCTCTCATATCGGGGGAGGATATTTGAATAACGAAAGGAAAAATTATCATGCCAATCGTAAGTGAAGTAAGAAAAGAGCTCACAGAACACATAATCCCTTTCTGGAACAGACTGCGCGACGACGAAAACGGCGGCTTCTGCGGCTTCATGGACTTTGAACTGAACGCCGACAGAAACGCGGAGAAGGGCGTTATCCTGCACTCACGCATACTGTGGTTCTACTCGAACTGCTACCTCGTGCTCGGTGACCCCGACTGCCTTGACAACGCGCGGCACTGCTTCGAGTTCATGAGAAAGTACTGCGTAGACCCCGTGAACGGCGGCGTGTACTGGCTGATGAACGCCGACGGCACTGTAAGCGACAGCATGAAGCACACCTACTGTCAGGCATTCTTCATCTACGCCCTTGCGAGCTACTACGACGCGTCAAAAGATGACAGCGCGCTGAAACTTGCGCTGGAGATGTTTGAAACGGTCGAGAAAAACTGCACCGACGATGTGGCGTATCTCGAAGCAATGTCCGCGGACTGGAAGCTGATACCCAACGACGCGTTATCCGAAAACGGGCTCATGGCGGACAAGACCATGAACACCACTCTGCACCTTCTCGAAGCCTACACCGAGCTGTACCGCGTCAGCGGCGACGACCGTGTGCTGAACAGGCTGAAATTCCAGATGGGGCTGTTCCTCGATAAGATATACTACAAGCCCGGACACAGACTGCTGGTGTTCTTCGACCGTGAGCTGAACGTGATCGGGGATATCCATTCCTACGGTCACGACATAGAAGCGACATGGCTGCTCGACCGCGCCTGCGAGGTCATCGGAGACCCAGAGCTGACCGCAAAGGTCAGCGAAATGAACGAAGCGATAGTGAAGAACATCGCCGATATAGCCTTTGAGAACGGCGCCCTTATAAACGAGCGCGAAAACGACAAGATAAACCGCATACACGTCTGGTGGGTGCAGGCCGAGGGTGTGGTAGGATTCACAAATGCGCGTCAGAAGTACGGTGACGAGCGATATACCGATATCGCGAACGCGCTCTGGGAGAACATCAAGTCCGAGATCATCGACAAACGCGAGGGCGGCGAGTGGTATTCACAGATACTCGAGGACGGACACCCCGACCCCGCCAAAGCCACCGTTGACCCGTGGAAATGCCCGTATCATAACGGAAGAATGTGTCTGGAGATAATGAAGAGAGCGTAGAGAAGGCCGCTGACGCTCGAGGCGCGGTACCCGCGCTGTCAATTCGTCTGTTTCTTTACTGATATTGACAAGCTATCTGCCTCGCAGCCGTTATTTATCAGATATACGATGGCAGTTCACCCTGCGGAGTAACATCAAGGGACAGCCGTTCCCGTTTGTAGGCAACTGTTAAATAAAATACAAAAATATCTGCTCCTTTTGACTGCCAAAAGGAGCAGATTTCTTTCTAATTTAATAGCGTAGCGGTTGAAAGTTTTTTGAAGGGGGTCTGGGGGAAACTTTTTTTCAAAAAAGTTTCCCCCAGTCTCGAGCGTAAGCGACAAAACTCGAGCGTAAGCGACCAGCTAATTGCCGAGGTGCTTTTCGATGACGGCCATGATCTCGTCGAGGCGCTGGCCGCCGATGCCGCGAATCTGGCTGAGATCGTCGCGGAGCTTCTCGAGATCGACCGCGGGAGCCTGCGGGCTGTCGGGCGCCGCGGAGTCCGCGGCTTTCAGCTTTTCATAGAGATTCTCATAAGTCCGGACAATGAACTCACGGCGCTCGTCGTTGCTGCTCATACCTTTGAGCGTCTCAAAAATCTCTTTTGAGGTCAGCTTGCCTGTTGCCTTTCCCTGTTCAATAAGGTTGTCCATAATCTGCTTCTTGTCAGTCATAAAAAGCTCTCCTCTGATTTAAATTTTTATAAATTCACTTTTCAAGTGTAAAGCTACTCGTCAAATACTGTCCTGTACTCTTCATCGTCTTCCCACGCACCCAGACCTTCGGGGTCGGCGACATACAGCACCTTGTTGTCGCGGAATATCATATCAACGCCGTGTTCGGGTTCCCATACGCACTGCGCCTCAATGGTATAGCCTGTGCCGTCACCTTTGGGCGCGGAAATGAAAAGAACGGGCTTGAATATGTATTTAAGAATGTCCCTGCCCGAAACATCTTCGGGAATGTTGGTGTCGATATCCTCGGCGATATCGGGGTAGATATCCGAAAAGTCACGCCACTGCTCACGCATAAAATTGCAGTATCTTATTGCCTTTTCGCAAAGCTCGTCTATCATCTTATCGCTTAAATTCACAAGATGCTCTGCGCATTTTTCCGCATAGGCGGGGTCAACGGCAGGGTCGCGCTTTATCTCGACCTCTATCTCGCCACCGAAAAGCGGCACGTCAAGCCTGCCTGCCAGAAAGCAGTCATTCATCTCGTGAAGGTCTTTGATATATCCCATTTTTGCCCACCTTACTCGCTGTTTCTTTTGC
>CAMVBT010000253.1 GCA_947165805.1 uncultured Clostridia bacterium | reverse complement strand
GGTCTTCCTGAACCTTGACGGTACGGGAATCTATAAAATAAATACAGGCATAGGCTTCTTCGACCATATGCTGACGGCGCTTTGCGTACACGGGGGCTTTGATATGACCGTGACCTGCAAAGGCGACCTGAATGTTGACGGACATCACTCCGTAGAGGACACGGGCATAGCGCTCGGACAGGCGTTCGCGGCAGCACTCGGCGACAAGTCGGGCATCATGCGCTACGGCTCGGCGTACATCCCTATGGACGAAGCCCTCGGCTTCTGCGCGCTCGATATCAGCGCGAGACCTTTCCTTGTATTCAGCGCTTCGTTCACGAACGAGCGTATAGGAGACTATGAAGCCTGCCTCACCGAGGAATTCATGAGAGCCTTCGCGTTCAACGCAGGCATCACCCTGCACCTGCGCGAGGAATACGGCAGCAACGACCACCACATCACCGAAGCGCTTTTCAAGGCTCTCGCACACGCCCTGAAACAGGCTGTTAAAGTGAACGAGAGCGGAAAAGCACTCAGCACCAAGGGGACACTGTAATGTTAGCGATAATTGATTACGGCGCGGGAAACCTTTTCAGCGTCAAGAACGCCCTCGATCACCTCGGAGTACCCTGCGCTGTGACAAAGGACGCGGCGGAGCTTGAAAAAGCGGACAGGATCATACTGCCCGGAGTCGGAGCTTTCCCGGACGCCATGAAGGCTCTCGGTGAGACCGGACTGATAGACACGATAAAGGAGCAGACGAAAAAAAAGCCCCTGCTCGGCATCTGCCTCGGTATGCAGATGCTGTTCGACAAGAGCTTTGAATTCGGCGAGACCGAAGGCCTCGGGCTCATACACGGCACCGTGGAGCTGATGACTCCGCCTGACCTGCTCATTCCGCAGATCGGCTGGAACAGGCTGATATACAACGAAAAATGCCCGATACTCGACGGGCTGGGCGACGAGCCTTATGTGTACTTCGTCCATTCCTACGCGGCGAAATGCGCGCCGGAGAACGTGGCGGCATACACCGACTACGGCGGGAACGTGCCGGCGTGCGTATTCTCGGGGAACGTCTACGGCTGTCAGTTCCACCCCGAAAAGAGCGGCGAGAAGGGGCTGCAGATACTCCGCAATTTCCTTGCGTTATGAAAGCATACAGAATAATACATACAGCGGCGAATATCGCTGCGTTCGGGCTGCTCGGAGCGTTTCTCATCTATCTGCTGATCTCGTACAACGGGCTGCCGGAACCGCTTGGAGTGCATTTCAGCGCCATGAACGGGCAGCTTGACGTGTTCGACGCGAAGTATTTTGCCTTCTACCCTTTCGTGATCGGTTTTGCGATACTCGGGCTGCTCAGTCTGCTGACTCTCGCGGTCAATAAGATCAAAAAGACCGGCTTCAAAGTTACCGAAGACGGAGACAGGGCGATTCGCTGCGCGGCTGTGCTGATGCTCGACACGATAAAGCTCGTGTGGGCGGTATTCTTTTCCTACTGGACTTACTGCGTGGTGCATCAGGTCGGTATGGGTGACGGGACGCCGCTCGATATTTTCAGAGTATTCTTTCTACTGCTGCCGTTTATCGCTGTGATAGTCTTTATCGAGATAAAGGAAAAATACAGACCGCAGACAAAGGAAACCGACAGCTCCGGAAACAGCATACCCGAAATGAGCAAAGCGTTCGGAGCGGGACACATCATCTGCAATATCGTCGCTTTCGCGGCTCTCGGAGTTTTATTCATACGGTTCCTGCTGGCATACGGGGAGCTCCCGGAGCGAATAGGCGTGCATTTCGGCTCTGACGGAGCGTTCGATGTCTATTCGGACAAGGTATTCGGGTTCTATCCGTTTATTGCCGGAGGTGGGCTGCTGCTGATATTCAGTCTGCTGACACTTGCGGCAGAACGGATAAAACGCATAGGACTCAACGTCGACGAAAAAGGCCGTGTGCTGATACGTCAGACACTCATCGAAGTCCTCGATATGCTGAAATTGATATGGTCGCTCTTCTTAACGATATGGGCTGACTGCGTGATAGGTCAGTACGGCATGGATCTGACGCTCCGCAACATACTGCTTGCCGCTTTTATGCTTCTCTTCCCCGTTTCGGCGGCAGTTATCATCGTTATCTCAAAGACACATAAAATAAAGGACAACTGAAAATGATAATTTTACCTGCAATAGATATAAAGGACGGAAACTGCGTCCGTCTCGTCAAAGGCGACTACGGCACGGCTCACAAGGTTGCCGAGAGCTACATGGACACAGCGAAAATGTTCGAGAGCTGCGGCGCGGAGTGGATACACATGGTAGACCTCGACGGCGCAAAAGACGCCACACAGCAGAACCGCGATATCTTCATCGACGTGGCGAAAAACACAAAGCTGAAAGTCGAGATCGGCGGAGGCATACGCACTCCCGAAGCCGCAGAGATGTACCTGTCAGCGGGCATTTCCCGCGTTATCATCGGCTCTGCGGCTGTCAAAGACCCCGGGCTCGTGGAAACGCTCGTCATGGAATACGGCGAACGCATAGCTGTCGGCATCGACGCGAAGAACGGTATGGTCGCGACAGAGGGCTGGCTGGAGACTTCAGATGTTCGCTTCACAGAGCTTGCCAAAGCTATGTCAGACATCGGCGTGAAATACATCATCTTCACCGATATCTCGAAGGACGGAACCCTCGCGGGAGTGAACGACGTACAGCTCGACGAGATAAACAAGGCGTGCTCCGCGAACATAATCGCAAGCGGCGGGGTCAGAAGCATCGAAGATATCATAAAATGCAGAAAGCTCGGACTTTACGGTGCTATCTGCGGAAAATCCATATACAGCGGCACTCTCGACCTTAAAGAAGCGTTGGCTGAAGCCGCCACTAAGGAGTAAATATGTTAGCTAAGCGAATAATCCCATGCCTTGACGTGCGCAGCGGAAAGGTCGTAAAGGGCGTGAACTTTGAAGGCATAAAGGACGTGGGCGACCCCGTGGAGTGCGCCGCGGAGTACAACCGTCAGGGCGCGGACGAGATCGTTTTCTACGATATCACCGCTTCCCATGAAGGGCGCGGAGCCATGCTCAACGTGGTTCGCGAGACAGCGAAGCGCGTATTCGTTCCGCTGTGCGTGGGCGGAGGCATAGGTTCCGTCGAGGACTTCCGCGAGACCCTGCGCGCCGGAGCGGATAAGGTATCCGTCAACTCACAGGCGGTCAAAAACCCGAAGCTTATAAGCGATGCCGCGGAGATATTCGGAAGTCAGTGCGTCGTTGTCGGAATAGACGCCAAGCGTGACGGCAAGGGCGGCTTTACTGTCTTTATCAACGGCGGCAGAATAGATATGGGACTTGACCTCGGAGACTGGGTAAAGGAGATCGAGGAGCGCGGCGCCGGTGAGATATGCCTTAACTCTATCGACACGGACGGCACAAAGGCGGGCTTCGACATTGAAATGCTGAATTTTGTGTGCAGCCGGGTGAAGATACCCGTTATAGCAAGCGGCGGCTGCGGGAAGCTGTCCGATTTTTCCGAGGTGTTTGAAAAGACCCCGTCAAGCGCGGCGCTGGCTGCTTCGCTGTTCCATTTCCGCGAGCTTACAGTCGGCGAAGTGAAAGAGCATCTCAAAGAAAAGAATATACCCGTAAGGAGCCTGTGATGAGCCTTATAGAAGAGACCGACGAGCTCATGCTCGATTTTGACAAGATAGCGAAGATAGCGCCGGAAAACAAAGTCATTCCCGCCGCGATACAGAATATCGACACCAAGGAAGTCATTCTTGTCGCATACATCAACCGGCAGGCGCTCGAAGAGTCCGTAAAGCGCCGCAAGCTGGTGCTCTGGAGCACCTCACGGAATGAGCTTTGGTTCAAGGGCGGCGAGTCCGGGAACACCTTTACCCTGCACCGCGTATTCGTGAACTGTGAGCAGAACTCGCTTGTCATGCAGGTATCACCCGACAAGGGCAATATCTGCCACACAAGCACGGACGGAGTGCCAAACAACTGCTTCTACCGCGAGCTTGATATGGAAACGTGGAAGCTCAAAAGAGTATAACAAAAACGTGCAGTATCAAAACTGCACGTTTTTTCGTTAATTCCAAAAGGCGTACTACCTGCCGGATCTGCAAGGCGAAGCGTTTTGTTTTAGGGTC
>CAMVBT010000252.1 GCA_947165805.1 uncultured Clostridia bacterium | reverse complement strand
AGTGCGACCATGCTGCCCTTCGGAACTTTCAGCGAGAAATCGGTGAGCACCGGAATATCTCCGTCCGGGTAGGTGAACGAAACGTGGTCGAACTCGATGTCGCCGTTTACGGCTTCCCAGTTTTCGGTTTTAGGTTCAAACTCGTCACCGTATTTTTCAAATACGGCTTCTGTGTCGCTGACGTCAGACGAAGTGCTCATAAGCTCGTTGTATCGTTCAAGACTTGCCTGTATCGCGGCCAACTCCGAGAGCGTCATGACGATATGCTGTATCGGCTCGATCATTCCCAGCGCGTACGACATGAACACCGAAAGCGTGCCTATAAGCATTACTCCTTCGATCGTCAGCGCACCGCCGCGGTACAGGATAACAGAAAGCGCGAGGGCGCTCACCATGCCGACCGCCGCAGAGAAGAACGCCGAAATATGTCCGGCTCTTACGGAATGTCTGCGCATTTTCTCTGTATCGGAGAGCAGCTCTTTTTCCATACGGGCTTCGACAGACATGGATTTCACGGCTTTTATTCCGGTGACGGTCTGGTTGAAATCGCCGGTTATCACGGAATTCTGCTGTCTGATAAGTCTGTTGACCTTTATCAGCCTGCGCTGGAAAAACGCCGTGAACAGCGCGGCGCAAAGGATAAGCACGAGTATCGCGGCAAAAAGCTCCGGAGATATTATTGCCATGCTGATAAGTATGCTTATCAGATACGAGCCGCACCAGACTATATCCATAAGCTTCCATGAGACGGTTTCGCCTATCTTTGATGTGTCGCTCATTACCCTTGAATGTATGGCGCCGATGCTGTTGCTGTTGAAATATGAAAGCGAGAGCTTCTGTATATGCCGGAATGAAGAGTCGCGGAGGTCACGGTTCACGCTGACCTCTATTCTGCCGCAGATAGCCGCGGAGATATAATTGCCTGCTACCTGCACCGCAAGGACGGCTATATACAGCGCTATAAAAATACCGAGAGTATCGAGCGTGCGCTCCGCCGCAAAATAATCAAGGGCATATCTGTTGAACAGCGGGAAAACAGAGTCGCAGGCGCTGCAGATAAAGCCCGTCACTATCATTATTATCATACTCTTCGTGTAAGGCCGGCTTATGGTCACCATTGAGGAAAACGTGCCTTTTTTATTTCTGAAGCTCATATATGTCTCTGTATATACCCTCCTGCGAGATGAGGCTCTGATGTGTGCCGTGGGCGCATATCCTGCCGCCGTCGAGGACGTATATCCTGTCGCATCCCGCTATTGTCGATATCCTGTGTGAAATGATCACCGCGGTCCTTCCGTCAAGCTCCGCAAAAATATTCTTTCTGACCTGTGCTTCTGTCTGAGCGTCAAGCGCAGAAAACGCGTCGTCGAGTATCAGCACTTCACAGTCCCTGGCGAGAGCCGCGGCTATCGCGCACCGCTGTTTCTGACCGCCGGACAGCGTGACTCCGCGCTCCCCGACAAATGTATCGAACCCGTCGGTGAACTTTTCTATCGCAGGGAGCAGCGCTGCCTTTTCCGCGGCGCTTCTGATGCGCTCCGGAGATAAGTCTTCCGCGGCTATGCCGATGTTATCGGATATCGTTCCCGAGAACAGGAACGGCTCCTGGAGCACCGACGAGAACTGCCGCCGGTACGCAGCGAGAGGGTATTCGGTAATGTCTTTCCCGCGGTAGGTAATGTTGCCGGTAAGCCCCTGTCCGCCGCACATACGGGTCATCAGATCGGCAAGGGTGCTTTTCCCGGAGCCGGTACCTCCTATGATACCGATCTTTTCGCCCTTGTTGATGTGCAGATCTATGTTTCTGAGCGCATAGGTGCTGCCGTTATAGGTGTAGGAAACATCGGAGAATTCTATAAGTGGCTCCTGTACGTCCCCGAAAGATGCGGGTTCGTCGCTGAGATCCTCCTTGCGGGCATTGAGTATCGCTCTTATTCTGTCCATTGAGACACCGGCGCGGCTCAGATCCGCAATGGTGCGTCCCAGCTCCCTGACCGGCCAGATCAGCATAGCGTTATAGGAAATGAACGCCACATAGTTGCCGGGTGTAATGACACCGTTCACACAATATACAGCGCCCATAATGACAACAATCATCACCTGAAGTCCCGAGATAAGATCTCCCGCGGACCAGAAAAAGCTCATGAGTCTCATCATTCTGATCCACATATTCGTGTAATCCGAGTTCTCGCTTATGAACCTGTCACACTCGTACGCTTCCTTGCCGAAGGCTCTCACGACCCTTATACCCGTGAGATTCTCCTGCACTATGGACGAAACTACGCCCTCCTGCACATCGGCTTTCATGAAGATGTTGCCTATCCTTGTGTGAAAATACATTGAATAGCCGACTATGACCGGGATAAAAGCCGCGGCGATAAGCGCCAGCGTCAGATCTATCCCCGACATAAAAAACATACTCAGCGCGATGAGCATTATTATTCTGATAAACGATGTGAGTTTTGAGGAAACGAACTGCTTCACGGTCTCAACGTCGGAGGTGCATCTCTGGAGGATGTCGCCGGTGGAGTTTTCACCGTACCACTTTACGGAGAGCCTGTCAACATGGGAAAACAGCGTATTCCGCATACGCTTTACAAGTCTTTCCGCGCCTGCCGTATTCGTTATGCTCTGCGCGTATCTTGCCGCCGCTCCGATCAGCGCAGCGAAGATGACAAGCAGCGCGGGTATGTAGAGCCGTTCACGGATATACGCGGGTCCGCCGAAAAGGCGTATAAGCTCCGATTCTATGCCGCTTTCGGGCAAAGGCAGCTCCGAAAGAACATAGTCTATGACGCAGGAAATTATCCTTGGATTTATCAGATCCGCAAGCGTCACAAAAGCAGACAGCAGCATGCTTGCTATAAAAAATCCGGTGCTGCCTTTCAGTTCGTAGCGCAGAAATGAAGCGCGTCCCGGAAATCGTTCTGTTTTATTTTTCATATCTGTCCTTCTTTTATCATTCCGTCCACCCGACCGAGAATTCCGCTGTAACATCGCCGGCACCGAGGACCTCCGAAAGTTCCTCGCCGGTCACGTCGCCGATGCTGCCGAGCTTTGTATAACTGCCCGTGCTCTCGCCGTAGCAGAGCATGATCCTGCCGCCCGCGCACAGGATTATGTTGCCGGGCTCCGCGGTCATTTCAACATCATTCGCAGGAAGTTCCCACGGCAGGTCTCCGATCTTTCCGGAACTGTCCTGATCGTGCATCACGACCGTCAGCGTTTCCTTTTTTATCTTCTCAAAAAACGCGTCCGCAGAGCTGTTGCTCTCAAAATCGAATGTATAATACCTGTCACCGACAAGAAGCCCCGGTATCGCTATGGGGTCCATGCTGTGATCTTCTTCGTTTTTCATTGTTTCACCTATCCAGTCTATTATGCCGCCGAACTCATATACTCTGGTATAGCCCATATCGAAGAGCTTCTGGGCCGCTTCCTTGCTTCGTCTTCCGCTGCGGCAATACACAAGAATTATCTGGTTAAGGTCGGGTAGCCCGGCAGGCGGGGTGTCCTCTATGCTTTCGTTAGGGATACATACCGCGCCCGGAATATGGCCTGCGTCGAATTCGTCCTGACGCCGCACATCCAGAATGATATGACCGTCGTCAGCCTGCATCATCTTCTTTGCTTCATCCTGCGATATCTGGGTGTAACTGTTCACCATACCGTCGCCGTCGAGGATCTGTCCGGCAGGGGTGCAGCTCCCGAGCAGCAGCAAAGCAAGAATGAGCGGAATGATAAGCTTCTTTTTCATTTGTTCGTCCTTTCACCCGGATACGGCGCAGATCTTGCCGCAGCGGGTATCATTTTACGGCAGGGATGTTTCTTCCGCCAACGCTCCTATCATTTGTCCGAGCTTTCCGGCTCTTTCATAAGCCAGAGCAAGAAAATCACGAATAGTTAAGTGCGTGTAGTCCCAGTTCATCGGCTCGAGCGTTGTTGCTCCGCTGTAACCGGTCACCCTTATTTTCGCAGCGAGCTTATCCCAGTCGATGTTTCCGTCAAACGGCAGCTGATGCTGATTTCGAAACCCGCCGTTGTCGTGCAGATGCAGAGCTTTGAGCCTGTTTCCGTACAATGCGAGAAGATCGGTCCCGGGAGCATAGTTCGCGTGATGACAGCTGTCATAGCACATCCCGACAT
>CAMVBT010000251.1 GCA_947165805.1 uncultured Clostridia bacterium | reverse complement strand
CTGCGGAAACCGCCGCGGGATATTGAAATAGGGTGGCGGAGATGTTATAATAGGTCTATAAACATCGAAAGCGGACTGATAATGAAAACAAAGAAAAGCAGCAAAAAGAAACAGAATAAGGAACAGCGGAAATTCCCGGTCGTGAGATTCGCGGTCGGCGGAGCAGGGCTGGTGCTCGGAGCAGCCGGGCTCATTGCGGCACGGTATGCGGAGGGCTTCGCGGACAGCTACGGGTTCGGAGTCCATCCCGCCGTCGTGAACATCTTTGCTCGGATAAGCGGCATATTCCCGTTCTCGGTCGCGGAAATAATGGTGATATGCGGAGTTCTGCTGTTGCTGGCAGGCATCGTGTATTTCATCGTCGGTCTGATACGCAGAAAGGGCAGGCGCGGGCATTTCATACTCGAGTCTGCGGCGACGGTCGTGCTCGTGCTCGGTATCCTGCTGGCCGAGTACGCATTCGGAATGGGCATAAACTATAGCCGCAAGCCGTTCTCGGAGATCGCGGGACTGACGACCGGAAAATATACCAAGGCTCAGGTGCTTGAGACACTGGAATACGCAATAGATAACCTGACCGCGGCGGGCAGGAGCGTCACGCTCGATGAAGACGGTCATGCCGTCGTACCAGATGACCTCGCGGCGCGGGCTTGTGCGGCCATGGAGAAGCTCGGCTCGGAGTATGAGCCGCTTGCTTCGTACTATCCCCGCGTAAAGCCCGTAATGCTGTCCGAGCTGATGTGCCACGCGCATATCACCGGGATATTCACCTTCTACTCAATGGAGGCGAACTACAATACAAAGAACGTACCCGAGGAGCTCGGGCATACCGTTTGCCACGAGCTTTCCCACATGACCGGGTTCATGCGCGAGGACGAGGCGAATTACATAGCATACCTCGCCTGCCGCGGCAGCGGTGACGATTATCTTGCGTACTGCGGCTGGTTCGACATAATGATATACCTGCTCAACGCCTACTATCCCGAGGCGACGGCGGCGGAGTACTCGGCGGTGTTCGCGAAGATACCCGGTTACGCGCAGAAGCAGCTGATAATGCAGAACGAGTTCTGGGACCGCTACCGCCACGAATTCGGGCAGGTCGCCGAGGCAATAAACGATGTTTACCTGAAAATAAACGATCAGACCGACGGAACAAAGAGCTACGGCAGAGTCGTTGACCTCGTTATAGCGGAGTATCTCGCAGGGAAATGATCCCGTAATGAAATTATGCCGGTATTTGTCGAAAAAAAGCGAAAAAAATATTTACAAACAGGAAAAAATGTTGTATAATAAGCTATATATATGTACAAAGAAAGGATATGATCACTTGAAGAAACTGAAAAGATATATGTCCGTGCTTATCGCGGCGGCAGTGATGTCGGTGTTTGCGGCTGTTAATGTTTACGCGCAGCCGGAGAATACCACGACTGAGGAGATCGACACCATACAGGAAGGCGAAGAGTCCGAGGAGATCGATAATACTGTTGCCAGTCCCGATGAGATCGTCGATATCACGGATAACGGCGATGAACTCCTTAATGAGGAAATCGGAGCCGAGGATCCCGATGACGGAGATACCGAGGGCGATATAGCCGATATCGGTGAAGAGGACGAGGACGGCGAAGACGGCGAAGATGCTTCCCTCGATCCCGACGATGAAGAGACCGAGGAGGAGGAAGACGCCGAAGTCCCCGATCCCGTTGACACACAGCCTGCCCCGGCGCAGACCACAGCAGTGCAGGCAGCGTCCTATACCGCGGTCGCGGAGTACAAGGCTTACGCTACAGACGGCATCAATGTCCGTTCCGGCCCGGGTACCGATTATAAGATACTCGGCTCGCTCTATCCCGGACAGGAGATCGTCGTAAAGGGTACAAACAACGGCTGGCTGGCTATCAAGAACGGCGCGGGCACGGGATTTGTTTCCGCTGACTACGTTTCCAAGACCGCTCCGGCGGGTGCTACCACAGCGGCAGCGACTACTGCGGCAACAACCGCGGCTACGACGGCGGCACAGCCCTCACAGGACGATACCACACAGCCCCCCGAGCCTACCGTTCCCGATGACGGCGGTGCTGCGATCATCGACGAGCCCGTGAATACCGAAGACGCAGTGATAGAAGACGACCCCGCGGAGCCCGCAGAGACGACCGCGACGACAAAGAAGCCCGCAAAGGAGACCGAAGCTGAGACAACGACCACGGCTGCTGCCGCTGCTTCGACGACTACCGGCAATAACGGCGGCGGTTTCAGCCTCGGAAGCATACTTATCGCGCTTGCCTGTGCTGTAGGCACATTCCTTCTCATAGGAGTTGTTCCCGTTATTATCCATTCCGTGCTTCACAAGAAGATGTACGAATATTAATACTAAAATCAGCCCCATTCCGGAGTTTTCCGGAATGGGGCTTTTTCTATTCTTCGATGCCGTAGCCGCGCTTGATTATGTCGGCTTTCATTTCATCGAGATGTGTGAGCTCCGCGTTCAGGTGTATGACCGCGGAGCCTTTTTCGTGGCTGACTTCCGCGGAGGTGACCTCGGGGTATTTCTCGATACACTTCTTCACCGTGGATTCACAGTGTCCGCACATCATTCCCGTGATGTTCAGCGTGTATGTCTTTTCGGCGGGCAGCTCGACCTCGAGCTTCAGACCGGGCTCGAGGGCGTCCCTGCGCGGACGGTCATGCTTTGTGCCGTGCAGGCGGAACAGGTTCAGCCTCAGCGCGTTCATGACAACACAGAAGCTCGACAGGCTCATAGCCGCCGCTCCGAACATAGGGTCGAGCTCCCAGCCTGTCAGCCCGATGTAAACGCCTGCCGCCAGCGGTATGCCGATGATGTTGTAGATGAACGCCCAGAAGAGATTCTGCTTTATATTGCGCAGCACCGCGCGGCTCAGTCTTATCGCGGCAGCCGCGTCGGTGAGACTGCTTTTCATCAGCACAACCTGAGCCGCGTCCACGGCCACATCGGTACCTGCGCCTATGGCGATGCCCGTGTCGGCGCGGGTCAGGGCAGGCGCGTCGTTGATGCCGTCGCCTATCATGGCGACTCTGCCGTATTTGCGCAGCTCGCGTATGACAGCGTCCTTGCCGTCGGGCAGAACTCCCGCTATAATATCGTCGATGCCCGCCTGTCTGCCGACCGCGCCGGCTGTGCGCTGATTGTCGCCGGTGAGCATAACCGTGCGTATGCCCATGTTTTTAAGCTGTCTTATCGCTTCGGCGGAGTCGGGGCGTATGGTGTCCGCGACGGCTGCCACGCCCAGCAGCTCGCCGTCCCGCGCGAAGAACAGCGGGGTCTTGCCCTCGTCTGCCAGAGCCGCTGCTTTGTTTCTTATATCGTCGGGTATCCGGGCTTTTTCGGCTGCCGACTTCATATCGCCGCCGAACAGCACGGCTCCGTCGAGCGATGCCGTAACGCCGCTTCCGGCAAGAGCCTTGAAGCCGCTCACCTCACGGGGAGTCAGGCCGCGGGCTTCGGCACAGTTCATTACCGCCTTCGCAAGCGGGTGCTCGCTGCGTGCTTCGAGCGACGCGGCAAGCGTAAGGAGCTCCTCCTCGCTCACGGACACGGGTATTATGTCTGTGACCGACGGTTCGCCCGAGGTGACCGTTCCGGTCTTGTCGAGGACGGCTATCTGTGTTTTTCCGGTCTGTTCCAGCGAGACAGCGGTCTTGAAAAGAATGCCGTTCTTCGCGCCGACGCCGCTCCCGACCATTATCGCTACGGGCGTTGCAAGCCCCAGAGCGCATGGGCAGCTTATGACGAGCACAGATACAGCTCTCGCCAGCGCGTAGCCCGCAGTCTGCCCGACGATGAGCCATACCGCAAGCGTGACAAGAGCTATCCCGATGACCGCGGGCACGAATATGCCGGAGACGCGGTCGGCGGTCTTGGCTATCGGGGCCTTGGTCGCGGCAGCGTCGCTGACCATCGTTATTATCTTCGAGATCGCGGTGTCCTCGCCGACGCGGGTCGCGCGGCAGCGCAGAAATCCCGATGTGTTCACCGTTCCTGCCGATACCGGCGAGCCCTCGGTCTTATCGACAGGCAGGCTCTCTCCCGTGAGCGCCGACTCGTTCACGGCGCTTTGTCCGCCTATGACCGTTCCGTCGACGGGTATGCTCTCGCCGGGGCGCACGACGAAGACATCGCCCGGGCGC
>CAMVBT010000250.1 GCA_947165805.1 uncultured Clostridia bacterium | reverse complement strand
TTACTGCACTGATATAGACGGGTTATCTGCCTCGCAGCCGTCAGACTGTTCGAGTGGTCGCTTATGCTCGAGAACGGGAACAAGTAGTCGCTTACGCTCGAGAACGGGAACAAGAGGTCGCTCCGCTCGAGTTGCCTCCGGCGGCCACCCCTTTAAAAAAGGGGTGGACCCTAAAACAAATCGCTTCGCCTTGCAGACTCGATAATGACTACTCCTTTAGCAAAACTATGAAAATTAATCCCGGAAGGGTATTGATAGCGCGTGCTCCGCGCAATAACAATAGAAAGAAGAAAGAAGACAATGTCCGACATCAAACTCAGCAACAAAAGTAACCTCCTTGAACGTGACCCCTATATGTACGAATTGCAGGACGTCGAAAAGCCCGAGCTTTTCCGCGAGCTGTTCCCGTACACAGAGGTGCCGAAGATAGCCTATAACTACCGCCGCGTGCCTATGAGTATGCCCGAGAATATCTACATAACGGACACATCGTTCCGCGACGGTCAGCAGTCCAGAGCGCCGTACAGCACCGAGCAGATGGTGCATATCTATAAGCTGCTCCATAAGCTCGGAGGCCCCAACGGCATAATCAGACAGACCGAATTTTTCGTCTATTCCGAAAAGGACAGAAAAGCCCTCGAACAGTGCATGGAGCTCGGCTACGATTTCCCCGAGATAACGACATGGATCCGCGCCACAAAGTCCGACTTCGCGCTCGTCCGTGATATCGGCATCAAGGAAACGGGCATACTTGTGAGCTGCTCGGACTATCATATTTTCAATAAAATGGGGCTCACCCGCAAACAGGCTCTCGACAAGTACATCGGCATAGTCTCCGACGCTATCGAGGCTGGACTTCGTCCGCGCTGCCACTTCGAGGATATCACAAGAGCCGATTTCTACGGCTTTGTGGTGCCGTTCGCCGCCGAGCTTATGAAGCTCTCCCGCGAGAGCGGTATCCCGATAAAGATAAGAGCCTGCGATACCATGGGATATGGCGTGCCTTATCCCGGCGTAGCTCTGCCGAGGAGCGTTTCGGGCATAATCTACGGCTTGCAGCACTACGCCGATGTGCCGTGTGAGATGCTCGAATGGCACGGACACAACGACTTCTACAAGGGCGTGGTAAACGCGTCCACGGCGTGGCTGTACGGCGCGCAGGCTGTCAACTGCTCGCTGCTCGGCATTGGCGAGCGCACCGGAAATGTGCCGCTTGAAGCTATGGTATTCGAGTACGCCCAGCTCCGCGGCGACTTCGGAGGAATGGAGCCCCGCGTCATAACGGAGATAGCGGACTATATCGTCAAAGAAACGAACTACGACCTGCCGCCCATGACTCCGTTCGTCGGCAGGAGCTTCAACCTCACCCGTGCGGGCATACACGCCGACGGTCTGCTGAAAGACCCCGAGATATACAACATATTCGATACCGAGAAGATACTCGACAGACCTCCGCTGGTCGCGGTGAGCAACGTGTCGGGGCTTGCGGGCATCGCGTGCTGGATAAACAACTACTTCCGCCTGCCGTCCGACAAGGCGGTCAGCAAGAAGGAGCCCTTCATCGCGAAGATAAAGGAATGGATAGACTCCGAGTACGACGCGGGAAGAATAACCGTCATCAGCGACGACGAGATGAAGGAGCAGATAAAGCTCCACGGCGCGGATTTCCTGAAAAGTATGGGTATAAATATTTGAAGACCGAGGTTGAACAGGCATCATGACTAACGAACAATTAGTTGAACACAAAGCTAATCGCAGACGCAATACGCTGATAATGTTCGGGCTGATATTTGTCGGGTTCCTGATAAACTATCTGCTGTTCACGCTTGTAAGCAAGCTCGGACTTCCGCTGTATCTTGACAATGTGGGCTCGGCGCTCGCAGCGGTGCTGGGCGGGTATATGCCCGGCATACTCGCGGGCTTCATGACGAACATCGTCAATTCGCTCACCGAACCGACGTCGATATATTACGGCATCATCACGGTGCTGATAGCGGCGGTATCCGCGTTTTTCGAGAGCCGGGGCTGGCTTACTATAAAGAAGCCACACATGGTCATTTCGTACATACTGTTGCTTACGCTGCTGGGCGGAGGCCTCGGAACGCTGCTTCCGTGGCTGCTGGACGGACTTTCGTTCGAGAGCGAGTCGTTCGGCTTAGCGCTGCGTGACGCGGGCATACGCAATCAGATGGTGTCGCAGCTTTTCGGAAATCTGCTCATGGACGCGCTGGACAAGACGATAACCACGGCTATCGTGCTTATCGTCAAGGCGGTCATTCCGAAGAACGTGAAGAAGATGCTCCGCTTTGACGCGCTGCTTCAGGCTCCGCTGGACAAGGAGACCGCTGCCGAGGTAAAGGCGGTACGCTGCCGCGCCATGTCTGTCCGCACGAAGATAATGACCCTCATCATCACCGCTCTTGTGCTTATCGGAACAGCCGCCACAACTATCAGCTTCATACTGTTCAGCAACGTTACGGTAGCGCAGCAGAAGAAGCTCGTCCACGGCGTAGCAAACGTCGCCGCGAGTATCGTGGACGGCGACAGGATAGACGAGTTCATCTCGCAGGGAAGAGAGGCTCCGGGCTACGCGGAGACTGAAAAACGCCTGTACGACCTGCGCAGCAGCGACGACGACATACGATTCATATTTGTGTACAGGATAGAGCCCGACGGCTGTCATGTGGTGTTCGATCTCGACGATCCGATAATACCCGCCGACAAGCCCGGTGATGTCGTGAGCCTTGACACTTACGCCAAGCCTTATGAGTTCTCTCTTATCGCGGGCGAGAGTATAGAGCCTATCGTGTCCGACGAGGAGAGGTTCGGCTGGCTCCTTACCGTCTACGAGCCCATACATGACAGCAGCGGGAAAACCACCGCCTACGCGGTCGCCGAGGTCTCGATGAACGAGATCGGTGATAATCAGCGCAACTTCATCACCGGAATGACCGCGCTGTATCTGCTGTTCTTTGTCGTGATATTTGCTATCGTACTCTGGGTGGTAGAGCATCATATCGTGACCCCGACGAACTCAATGTCCATGGTGGTCAGCAAGTTCGCATTCACCAGCGATGACGCGCAGCTCAACGAGTGCGTCGATAAGGTAAAGGCTCTCGGCATACGCACGGGCGATGAGATAGAGAACCTGTACAATGCCGTTGTCAAAATGGCTGTCACCAGCGTCGCGCAGCTTGAGGATATACGCCGCAAGAGCGATACGATCACGAAGATGCAGAACGCGCTGATACTCGTTCTTGCCGACATAGTAGAGAGCCGTGACAAGAACACGGGCGACCACGTCCGCAAGACCGCCGCCTACACGCGCATAATAATGAAGAAGATGAAGGAAATGGGCTTCTATCCCGATCAGCTCACGGACAGGTTTATCGAGAGTGTCGGCAATATCGCGCCTATGCACGATATCGGCAAGATCAAGGTGTCCGATGTGATACTCAACAAGCCCGGACGCCTTACCGACGACGAGTTTGTGATAATGCAGTCCCACACGACATTCGGACGCGATATCATTCAGGAGGTAATACAGCTCGTTCCGGAGTCCGACTATATGAACGAAGCGCTGAATGTTTCTTATTATCACCATGAGAAGTGGAACGGCAAGGGCTATCCCACAGGCATAGCAGGGGAGGAGATACCGCTGTCCGCACGCATCATGGCAGTCGCGGACGTGTTCGATGCCCTTGTTTCCAAGCGCAGCTACAAGGAGCCGTTCTCGTACGAGCAGGCGTGTGACATTATCCGTGAAGGCGCAGGCTCGCACTTCGACCCGCTCGTCGCGGAAGCCTTCCTCGCCGCCGAGGACGAAGCCCGTAAGATTGCCGAGTCCTTCGGTGACCTCTCCGTCACCGCCTACGTCGAAGATACCCACGTCGATGACAGCGGCAAGGCGCGGTGAGCCGCCCCGGGGGAAAGAGGGAGAGTGTGAGGAAGGGAACCCCCTTTCTTTGGAAGCTGCTATGATGTGCCGCGTCCTTGCGGCACTTTGGGCAGCTTCTGAACAGCATCCTGCTGTTCACAGAAAAGAGTTTCCCTCCCTCCCCCTCTCCCTCTCTCCCCCGGACCCCCTCTCACCCTCACCCCCTCCCACCCTCCTGAAAGACCAATCGCTTCGCCTTGCAGCGGGGGTAGGTAGTACCCCTTTTCAGAGTAAAATAATAACTGCTC
>CAMVBT010000249.1 GCA_947165805.1 uncultured Clostridia bacterium | reverse complement strand
TTGAATTTCAAGGGTCGTTAATTCGTTTTGGTTGCTGTTCAATTTTCAAGGTGCTCCGCACTTGATCTCTCGATTCGCTCGCGGTCAAGTGCTGCTGTCTCTTTCAGGACAGCTTATATATCTTACCACATCGGCTCGCATTTGTCAAGTATTTTTTTCAAATTTTCTGAAAAAATTTCAGACAAAAAAATTAAACCTCTGTAGAAGAGTGTTTGTATTATATCATGCCCGGAGTCGTTTGTCAAGCGGTTTTTTAAAGTTTATAAAATTTTGGTAATAGCACACATCAAATCATATTCTCCATTGTTGAAAATTGCCAACAAAATCGCAAAAAACAGCACAAGCTCCCACTTGACAATTGTTTATATATATAGTATAATATTAGAAATATCATCGAAAGGATCTTCCGGAAAATGAGCAAACCAGTACAGAAACATGAGCCCTCCCGCGCTTCTATGCTTATCCCTGTTTTTGCCGCAGTTGCACTCATAATCACAGCGGCGGTATATATCGTATTCAAGCTCACACAGCAGACAGCCTCCCTCAAATGGGCGGACTATGACGAGTGCGGCTGGTCATAATATGGACAGAAAATTCAGGAATGTGCTGACAGCGATGATCGTCGTCGTACTGACGGCTATATATGTTGTCGGCATTTTTCTTTTGTGGGATTATTTCAACGTCAACGACAAGATAGATGACATTCTCGACCACGATTTCAACGGGCAGGACAATTCCCCCGTCTCTTCCACGGTCGTTAACGTGTCCGTGACCGGAAAAACGATCACCGACGAGGAAGAAGCCCTGCTCTCCGGCTTTTTTCAGTATTTCTACGCCGGACTCGGTGCCTGCGCCCCCGAAAAGCTGACCCGCTTCTACACCAACCAGTGCGAGTACGAGCTGTTCGACGAGGTCGCTTATGATTATGAAACGCACCTGATGCAGTCCTCGCCGCTTGACCTGTCGTTTTCCGACTGCTCACTCACCCTCAGCGTAACGCGAAGGCACCCGGTCCCGAGAAGCCGGAAGATCGAGATTGACCTGACACTGTCGGCAGACATGACTCCCGCGGGTACCGGGAGACCCTCGGCAGTGCGCGGCGAGAAACACTGCTTTACACTGGACGAGAGCGGGAAAGCCCCGCTGATACTGATACACTCGACCGACAGACCGGCAAACAGAGCCGCGGACGCTGTCCTCGATTCGCTGCTCGCGGCAAACCGCCTGACCCGCAAAGACCTGACATATTCATACTATCCGAAGTACACCGAAGCAGCCCGCGAAAAGCTGAGGGCGGACGCGCCCTCCCTCGCGGAAACAGGCTCCCCCGACTGCCCCGCGCCCGAATACGAGTATGACCGCAAAGCCGCCGCGGAAGCAGCCCGGAAAGGCTTCACCGATGACGGGGTATTCAAGGAGTTTGAGGAAAACGACGCGAATTATATATCACGCTGCATTTTCGCCGGCGGCATACCCATGGATTCGCAGGGCGACAGGGGCGACCAGTGGAAATGGTACGACAGCGAGATAAACACGGAAAGAAAAAAGACCGGCTGCTCAAAAAGCTGGTTCGACCGCGAGGCGTTTTATATTTATGTGAAAACAAATACGGGCTTCGGACTCGTCGGCTGTGAAGTCCCCCACGGCTCCGGCAAAGTCGGCGACGTGATCCAGCTCATGATCGGCGATGAACCGGTCGAGGAGCTGATGATAACAAGTACCGCCCGCACAGAGGACGGTTCAGCCGCCGATTACCTCGTCTCCAACGACAGCTATACGTCGGTATCCCTGCTCACCCTCGGCTTCTCCGACTTCCGCGTCCTCCATATCGCCGGCTATAACACCGCGAATATCTGAGCAGTCGCTTGCGCTCGAGAACGGGAACAAGCAGTCGCTTCGCTTGAGAACGGGAACAAGAAGTCGCTCCGCTTGAGTTGCCTCCGGCGGCCAGCCCTTTTAAAAAAGGGCCGGCTCCTAAAACAAATCGCTTCGCCTTGCAGCGGGGGTAGGTAGTACGCCTTGACAAGTAACCGCCAAAAGAGAACTGCCCTCAGTCAGATGAGACAAACGGCTGCGAGGCTTCCGCGCTAAGAGCGAAAGTATCTTCCACTATTGAACGAAAGAATAAGAACAAAACATTATGGCAATTTTTAACGCAAAAGAAATAGAATTATACTTCGGAGCCGAAAAACTATTCGGCGATGTGACATTTGAAATAGAAAAGAACGACAGGATAGGTCTCGTCGGAGTCAACGGCTGCGGCAAAACTACCCTGTTCAAAGCTATGCGCGGCGACGCCGAATACGACGGCGGCGAGTTCGTCAAGTCGAAGGATACCACCCTCGGCTATATGGAACAGCACGTCGTCCGCGAAAGCAGCGTCAGCGTGTACGACGAAGCGTTGTCGGTGTTCGAGCCGCTTATGAAGCTCGAAGCGGAGCTCGGCGACCTGAACGCAGATATAGCCGCCGGAAACCCCACCCCCGAACAGCTCGAAAAACAGATGCTCCTGCGCGAAAGGTTCGAGGCGGAGGGCGGTCTCACCTACCGCACCCGCGCGATGAGCAGCCTGCTCGGTCTCGGCTTCTCTCCCGCCGAACAGGAAAAGCCCGTGTCCGTGCTGAGCGGAGGCGAGAAAGCCAAGGTGCAGCTCGCGAAGCTCCTGCTCTCCGGCGCTAACCTCCTGCTGCTGGACGAGCCGACAAACCATCTGGATATAGCCGCCCTGACGTGGCTGGAGAAGTTCCTGCTCGACTACCGGGGAGCGTATATAATAATCTCGCATGACCGATATTTCCTCGATACGGTAACGACGCGGACATTCGAGCTTGAAAACAAGCGCCTGACCGTGTACAAGGGAAATTACAGCGCCTACCGGAAGAAAAAGGAAGAGGATCTCGAGATAGCGTGGCGGCATTACGAAAATCAGCTTGAAGAGATAAACAGGATAAAGGGCATAATAGAGCAGCAGAAGCGCTTCAATCAGGAGCGGAACTATATAACGATAGCGAGCAAGGAAAAGCAGATCGAGCGCCTTGAAGCCGACCTTGTGAAGCCGCAGGCTCTGCCGAAGAAGCTGCGGTTCGCTTTTCACTGCGCCGACCCCGTGACCGACGAGATACTGACCGCGAAGGGGCTGAAAATGAGCTTCGACGGCGAGAAGCTGTTCGGGAACGTGGACATCGAGGTGCGCAAAAAGGAACGCGTGTTCCTGCTCGGCACCAACGGCTCCGGCAAGACCACGCTGTTTAAGATACTTATGAAGAAGCTCGCCCCCGAGGCAGGCACCGTGACCTACGGAGCGGGCGTGAAGGTCGGCTACTACGATCAGCTGATGACAGGTCTTACCGACAGCAAGACCGTAATGGACGAGATATGGGACGCATACCCGAAGATGAACCAGACGCAGGTGCGCACGGCTCTGGGGAGCTTCCTGTTCGGCGGCGAGGACGTGTTCAAGAAGATCGGTGTGCTCAGCGGAGGCGAGAAAGCCCGCGTCGCGCTGCTGAAACTCATGCTCAGCGGGTGCAACTTCCTGCTGCTCGACGAGCCGACGAACCATCTGGACGTCAATTCCCGCGAGGCACTGGAAAACGCACTTGCCGACTACGGCGGGACTGTGTTCGTGATCTCCCACGACCGTTACCTTATAAATAAGATAGCCACACGGCTGTACAGACTGTCGCCGGAGGGAGCGGAAAGCATAAACGGCGGCTACGACGATTTCCTCGCGGCGTCGGAGGGCGAAACGACCCTGACCGCGGCAAAGGCAAAGGAGCAGCCCGCCGGGGACAGCGCAAACAAGCAGGACTACAACCGCCGCAAGCAGGTGCAGTCCGACATACGCAAGCTGACCACCCGCGTGAGCCGCGCCGAGACCCGTGTTGCGGAGCTTGAAGCGGCGATAGCGGAAACGAACTCCGCGATGACCGACCCCGCGAACGCCGCGGACTATGAGAAGATCGCGGGGCTCTCCGAAAAGCTCTCCGCGCTCCAGTCCGAGCTCGACAGCACCACCGAGGAATGGCTGACAGCCTCGGAGGAGCTTGAAGCGCTGAAAAACGAGTAATCGCAGTATTCCGTAACAAACTCTGTTTTTTACGATACCGAAAAAGGAGAACCGACCCTCTCCCTTCGTCACGATTCAGATATGTCCGCGAAGCGGACACCACAATTGTCAATTGTCAATTATCAATT
>CAMVBT010000248.1 GCA_947165805.1 uncultured Clostridia bacterium | reverse complement strand
GAACATACCCATGGTATCGGCTATAATGCAGTCGGTATCGGGCGAAAAAATGGCGATAGCTCTCGCTAAAGAGGGCGGCATCTCGTTCATCTACGGCTCCCAGACAGTCGAGGACGAGGCTGCTATGGTCGCAAGAGTAAAGGCTTACAAGGCCGGCTACGTTACCAGCGACTCCAACCTGAGCCCGCAGATGACGCTCAGAGACGTGCTCGCGCTCAAGGAAAAGACCGGTCACTCCACAATGGCAGTCACCGAGGACGGCACGACCGAAACAAAGCTCGTCGGTCTCGTGACCAGCCGTGACTACCGCGTTTCGAGAATGGCTCCCGACACCAAGGTCGGCACATTCATGACACCCTTTGACAAGCTCATCACGGCTCCCGCGGAAACGACCCTCAAGGAAGCCAACGATATTATTTGGGATCACAAGCTCAACTCCCTGCCGATAGTGGACAAGGACGGAAAGCTGCTCTACTTCGTGTTCCGCAAGGACTACGAATCCCACAAGGAAAACAGCAACGAGCTCCTCGACGCGCAGAAGCGCTATGTAGTGGGCGCAGGTATCAACACCCGCGACTACGCCGAGAGAGTACCCGCTCTCGTGAACGCAGGCGCCGATGTGCTCTGCATAGACAGCTCCGAGGGCTTCAGCGAGTGGCAGAAGCTCACGATAGAGTGGATCCGCGCAAAGTACGGCGACGATGTAAAGGTCGGAGCCGGAAACGTCGTTGATAAGGAAGGCTTCCGCTTCCTCGCGGAATGCGGCGCCGATTTCGTCAAGGTCGGCATAGGCGGAGGCTCTATCTGCATCACCCGTGAGCAGAAGGGCATCGGCAGAGGACAGGCGACCGCTCTTATCGAGGTATGCGCCGAGCGCGACAAGTACTTCGAGGAGACCGGCATCTACGTTCCGGTATGCTCCGACGGCGGCATAGTACAGGATTACCACATCACTCTCGCGCTTGCCATGGGCGCGGATTTCGTGATGCTCGGCAGATATTTCTCCAGATTTGACGAATCCCCGACAAACAAGCTCATGCTCAACGGCAGCTATGTCAAGGAGTACTGGGGCGAGGGCTCGAACCGCGCCCGCAACTGGCAGAGATACGACATGGGCGGCGACAAGAAGCTCTCGTTCGAGGAGGGCGTCGACAGCTACGTTCCCTATGCGGGCTCGCTCAAATCGAATGTCGGCAACACTCTCGCGAAGGTGCGCTCGACAATGTGCAACTGCGGCAGCCTGAGCATTCCCGAGTTCCGCGAGAAGGCAAAGCTCACCCTCGTTTCCTCGACCAGCATCATCGAGGGCGGCTTCCACGACGTTATCCTCAAGGAAAGCCGTTCCGCCCGCGCTGAGTAAGGCGCGGTACCCGCGCTGTCAATCCGTCTGTTACTTTACTGATATTGACGGACTATCTGCCTCGCAGCCGTTAACTTTGTTCAAGCAATCGCTTGCGCTCGAGAACGAGAACAAGAAGTCGCTTGCGCTCGAGTGCCTCCGGCGGCCAGCTTTTTGAAAAAAGCTGGGCAAAAACTTTTCAAACGCTTCGCCTTGCAGATTCGTTAAGCAGTACCCCTTTTCAGAGTAAAGAACATTAAAAGCATAAAAATATCTGCTCCTTTTAACTGACAAAAGGAGCAGATTTCTTTCTAATTTAATAGCGGAGCGGTTGAAAGTTTTTTGAAAGGGGGTCTGGGGGAAAACTTTTTTTCAAAAAAGTTTTCCCCCAGTCTCGAGCGTAAGCGACCTCTCGAGCGTAAGCGACCTCTCGAGCGTAAGCGACCTCTCGAGCGCGAGCGACCGTTATTTAGCGTACTCGACGGCGCGGCTCTCGCGGATAAGGTTGACCTTGATCTGGCCGGGATACTCCATCTCCGCCTCGATCTTCTTGGCGATCTCACGCGCAAGGACGGTCATCTTGTCGTCATTCATAGCCTCGGGCTTTATCATTACGCGCACCTCGCGACCCGCCTGAATGGCATAGGTCTTCTCGACCCCGCTGTAGGAGGAGCATATCTCCTCGAGCTTCTGGAGACGCTTGATGTAATTGTCGTAATTCTCGCTTCTCGCGGCAGGACGCGCGGCGCTGATAGCGTCGGCAGCCTTGACGAGGTTCGCGATGACTGTTCTCGCCTCGACGTCGCCGTGGTGAGCCTCGATAGCGTGTATGATCTCGGGGTTCTCCTTGTACTTGCGGCATACATCGACACCGATCTGGACGTGCGAGCCCTCGATCTCCTCGCTGAGCGCCTTTCCGACGTCATGCAGCAGACCAGCGCGACGTGCCATAGCGGCGTCCACGCCAAGTTCGTCCGCCATCATTCCGGCAAGGTGAGCTACCTCTATCGAATGATCGAGCACATTCTGGCTGTACGAAGAACGATAATAGAGCCTTCCTATCAGCCTTACAAGCTCGGGGTTCATATTGTTCACATTTGTTGCGAGCAGAGCGCGTTCGCCCTCCTGCTTGATCTTCTGCTCGACCTCGCGCTTTGCGCGCTCCACGGTCTCCTCGATGCGGGTCGGGTGGATACGGCCGTCCTGTATCAGCCTTTCGAGTGCTATGCGCGCGATCTCGCGGCGCACCTTGTCGTGGCTGGACAGCGTGATAGCCTCGGGGGTATCGTCTATTATCAGGTCAACGCCCGTAAGCTGTTCGAGGGTGCGGATATTTCTTCCCTCGCGTCCGATGATCCTTCCCTTCATTTCGTCATTCGGCAGCGAAACGACAGACACGGTCATTTCGGACACGGTCTCCGCCGCCAGACGGGAGATAGCGTTCGCTATCTGATTTCTTGCCTTGTCGTCACATTCGTCCTTGAGCTTCTGCTCGTAGAGGTTTATGCGGACTGCCTTCTCATGGTCGAGCTCGCTGTCGAGCATTCTGATGATATGCTCCTTTGCCTGCTCGGTGGTATAGCCGGAGATCCTTTCGAGTATCTCCATCTGGCTGTTCTTTAGCTTTTCGGCCTCCGCGAGTTTCTCCTCGGCCTTCTTGTTCTTGTTGGCGAGGCTTTCCTCGAGTTTTTCGATCTTGTCGTTCTTCTTGTCGAGGTTTTCTTCTTTCTGCTGTAATCTTCTTTCCGACCTTGAAACTTCCGCGCGGCGTTCTTTCAGCTCGCGTTCCGTTTCCGATTTCATTTTCTGGATCTCTTTTTCTGCCTGCCCTCTCAGGCGGTAAATTTCGTCCTTTGCTTCGACCAGCTTTGATTTCTTTGTTGCTTCTGCTTTTTCATTCGCTTCGGAGACTATTCTTTCCGCTTCCTTTTCGGCAGACTCTATCTGTGCTTCCGCTTCTTTCTTACGGTGCTCGACGCCCTTGCCGAACGCTATCTTCCAAGCGATCAGCCCTGCGACTGCCGCGCCGACGATTAAAGCAGCGACGATCAGCACAATGGCGAGTCCTAAGTCCATGAAACCTTCCCTCCTTTTCGTAAAAATTCCTGATCTGACATGACTCCGCCGCACAGGAAACACGAAAACAGACGGGCTTCACGGGCAATCCTCTGCACCGATCACCGCTGCTAAAGCGCTTGCAATATACATAACTTCTATTAAAACCCGCAGTAACGGGCATTTCTGATATTTGCACGGCAGCGCAGGCCTTGCTCTGCGAGCCGCGATTCGGGAAATAATAATAAAAATTAAATTTTGCCGCACGGAGTATAATATGTAAACCAAGATTGGTAATGATGAAAATTGCTGTATTGTGCAGAGGCTCTGCCGGACCGCGGACATCGCCTCACAAGGCGTTGTTTCCGCTTTCCCGGAGCCGGAACACTTAATGTATTTGCATACAGACTTATTCACATTACTAATTGTAATACATTTTCAACGAAATGTCAAGAGATTTTTTGATAATTTTATGAAAAAATCACTCAGGCGCTTGACGGACGGCTTAATATATGGTATACTGTTTTATCGATATATATGCCGGCGTGATGGAATTGGCAGACGTGACGGACTCAAAATCCGTTGGTAGCGATACCGTGCGGGTTCGACCCCCGCCACCGGCACCAGTCGGCAGTGCCGACTTCCGTAATAACTCCCATACAGCGATGTGTGGGAGTTGTTGTTTTTTCTCCCATTTGGATGTTTTACATCCTTGCACGGGTCCACAGGTCCTTACACGGAGCCTGCGTTTTTTTCGTTTTGATCATCTTCATCGTCACCGAGCACTCTTGCTATGGTCTCGGCGGACGAGATTCGGGCTGAATAGTCGA
>CAMVBT010000247.1 GCA_947165805.1 uncultured Clostridia bacterium | reverse complement strand
AGCATAGGCTCGGTCTGAATGAGATACAGAAGGTGATCGCGACTATCGATCCGCTCGACGGCGCGAAGGAATTCCTTGACGAGCTGCGCTCGATAACGCAGGTACTTATTCTGAGCGACACATTTGAACAGTTCGCTATGCCCCTGATGAAAAAGCTCGGATATCCTACGCTGTTCTGCAACACTCTTGAAGTGGGAGAAGGCGGCGAGATAACCGGCTATAAACTGCGCGTCGAGAAGTCCAAGCTCACCACGGTAAAGGCGCTCCAGTCCATAGGCTTTGAAACGATAGCCAGCGGTGACAGCTTCAACGACCTCGCCATGATACAGGCGAGCAAGGCGGGCTTCTTGTTCAAGAGCACCGAGAAGATAAAGGCGGATTATCCGGAGATCCCGGCATTTGAGGAATTTCCCGATCTGCTGAACGCGATAAAGAACGCATTGTAAAACAAACGGGCGGACATCGGTGTCCGTCCGTTATTGCTTGTTTATGCCGTACTTGCGGTAGAATGCGTCGATATCACGCTGCGACCGTACAAGCTCCGAATAGTGGAGCTTCTTGTCGGCTTTACTGTAAAACCCGATAGTCTTTTCGCCCGTGCAGGTACTCGATTCTATTCTGACATCGTTCTCTGTGAATCCCTCGGGTATAGGCTCGGCTGTCTGCTTTTTCATATTGTTCCCTCCGTTATTTCCCAATAGTATTTCCTGCGGCACTCGGGGAAGTCGTCCATAACGCCGTGCTCGGGGTCATAGAACGTCCCGTCCGCGTACAGCGACCAGTGCCAGCACCGCGGAGTCTCAAGGCTCAGCACGCAGCAGGGCGGCAGCTCGTCACGGCTCCGCGCTTCACGGCGCGCAGGGCGGAAAACGAAGCCGTGTTCCGTCAGATAACGCTTCATCTCGGCAAGCGTAGTTTCGCGCTCATTTCCGAGCTCCCGGCATACCTCGCGCACGTCAATGCCTGTCAGCATGGCGAGCACAGCCTGTCCGCACTGCAAGTCGGTGGGTTCGTGAACGTATGTGATATTCATTCTCCGGTCATTCTCCTTATAAGCAGTCTCCCGTTCTCTTTCAGCCACTTGTCGCACCGGTCATAATCGGGAAATACCCGATAGACTTCGGCGTAGAAGTCCTTTGAATGGTCGGGGTGCAGTCTGTGGCAGAGCTCATGCACCACCACGCTGTCAAGTACCTCCGGAGGCACCATGACCAGCAGGCAGTTGAAGTTCAGGTTTCCTTTGCCTGTGCAGCTCCCCCAGCGCGTTTTCTGGTTCCTTATCGTGATACGCCCGTAGGTGACGCCTATCAGATCTGCAAAGTAGGCAACGCGACGCGGTATTATCTCTGTCGCTTCGTCGGCCATTCTCTGTATCTCTTCGGCAGTGAAGGGTCTAATCTCCGCGAGCTTTTCATTGTCCGCGAGACGCTTGCGGACGTGCTTTTCGATGACCGGGCTCTTATCTGTGAGGAACCGTTTTATATCGCTAACGGGCAGTCTCAAAGGCGCCCGGACTATGACTCTTCCGTCAGCCGCGATCTCCGCTGTCATAGTCTTTCTGCGGCTGCGGACGACCTCTATTTCGGAAGAAATACCGTCAATTTTCATTTATACTCCTTGCCTGGAAAGGTGATATCATGTCTGATAACGAATACATTACAAGAAAGATACGCAAGCATATTATATTTTACGGCAGGGTACAGGGCGTAGGATTCCGCTATAATGCCATGTATGCCGCCGAGAGTTACGGAGTCACCGGCTGGGTGCGCAATCTGTATGACGGCAGCGTCGAAATGGAGGCCGAAGGCACCGAAGAAGCGATAGACCGCGTGATACAGACCATACAGAACGGCAGATACATCATGATCGAGGATATGTCGGTAAAGAGCGTACCCGTCGAGAACGATCGTTTTTTTAAGATAAGATAGATCAGCGCTTTTTCTTGCCGGTCTTACTGTTCTTGACCAATTTTCCGGAATTCACGATGAGGATATCGTTCTCTTCTGTTCTGATGTTTTCGACCGGAACGACGGGAAGCTCGCCGCGTATTATCATATAGACCCTTATATCGTATTTATCGGTTATCTCTTTTATTGTAAGTCCGGTAAGCTCACACTGCTTATTACAGAATATCTCTCCGACCTCCCTGATGTCATGGAATTTACGGTCGGAGTTTTCTTGTTGCCTGAATTTCTCAAAAAATCCCGCGCTTATGATACCTGTCGGCACCGCGACTACACAAACGCCGAGGAACGCGATCAATATCGCGAGTATCTTGCCGGTAATAGTTATCGGGTAGATATCGCCGTAGCCCACGGTAAGCACAGTCGAGACGCTCCACCAGATGCCGGAGAAGGCATTCTCGAAAGCTTCGGGCTGTGCGTCGTGCTCGGCGCTGTACATGGCGAGTGAGGAGCCGAGCATAAGAATGATTATGATGAAGAAGGAGGAGATGAGCTGGCGCTTGCGTTCGAGCAGTACTTCCTTGATGAGATTGAACGAATCGTACTGCGCGTTGATCCTGAAAAGATGGAATATCCTCACCACGCGCAGCATCCTGAACATAACCATACCGCTGAGGAAGAAGAAGGGGAGTATAGTGAGCAGGTCTATTATGCCGTCAAACGAGAAGATAAATCTCAGCACCGAGCGCGATCTGCTCTTCGACGGGTACAGCAGGTCAGCCGTCCAGATGCGAAGCAGATATTCGATGCAGAAGATAATTATTGTAACAAGCTCCGTGACATCAAAAACAGGCTTCAGGAACGATAACTGATCGAATGTGCCGAGAAATGTCACAAGGATATTGAGTATAATGACGACCGAGATGAAGATATCAAAAGCGCGGCTCGGTATATCGTTCTTGTTGCCGATCTGTATTATGTCAAAGATACGTTTTTTATTCATAGTCTGTTCCTTCCTGAAAATTACAGGAATAAACCCGCCTGTCCCTGCATAAATATATTAGTGAGCCTCTGATAAACAAAGCCAAAATGCGGCGGCCTATTTCCGTGAAATATCGCGGGCAGAGACCGGCGCGTCAAAAAACAGCGCCCTCCCGGCGTTATACAACTCCAGTGTTTATGGTATCATGCCGTAAACACCGGAGCTTTTTTTATTGACCGACACATACGTCGATCTAGTCCTTTAAGTCGATTATTCCGCCTGATCTATCCATTCGATGATAGGTTCAAGGTATTTTTTATCGGTCCAGTCGCACTTTTCCTCGCCCGCTTCCATTATGGCTCTTTCCCATACCTCATAGTCCTTGGGGTCTTTCTTTGCGACGGCTTTCCGCAGCATATTGCAGAGTGTCCGGTCCTTGAAGGACATAGCCTCGGGATTCCACGCGCCGCGGGTGTAAAACAGGGGTACAGCGGCAAGATCGCCTTTCATGTTGAATTCTCTTACCTGCCGGAAAGCGTTCTCCTCATACGGAGAGGCGCAGCAGCAGAAAACGGCGATCTTCCTGCCCGACAGTTTTCCTATGTGCTTTTTCAGAAACGGCAGACCGGCAATTCCGGACGCGTATATTGCTCCGCCCATGATGATAGTGTCGTATCCCGATATTTTCCTGATATCCGCTTTCTTTGTTTCGGCGCACTCAAAACCGGTCGCCTCGGACAGCCACTCCGCGTACTTCTTTGTAGCGCCGTATTTCGACTGATATAAAATGATACCGTTCATTTACACTCTTCTTTCATCACTGCTTACGGGCGAGGAAATAATCATCGTCCGCGGTATAGTAGGGACACTTGCTGCGCCCCTCGGTCATTATCCGGTAGTATTCGTCCTCGTCCATATTCACCGCGCATACATATCCGCCGTACTCTTCATCGTATACGTTATTAGCGCAGGTATCGCAGGCATTGTCAGCCATTTTCGATCACAGCCTCCCCGCATTTCATTCCGTCCACAGCCGCCGAAACTATCCCTCCGGCATAGCCCGCGCCCTCGCCGCACGGGTAGAGCCCTTTCAGCGATATGGATCTCAGTGTTTCGTCCCGTATTATTCTTACCGGAGATGAGCTCCTTGTCTCCGGCATGGTGATAACAGCCTCCGGATCGGCAAAAAATCCCGCCTTCGCCGTGAGCAGCGGCAGACCTTTCCTGATGGTCTCCGTAATGTGATCCGGAAGTATCCCGTCCGGCAGCGAGAGCTTCACGGACGGCGTATAGCTCGGTGTTATTCTGCCGAGCCCTGCCGTAAGCTTTCCGGCGATAAAGT
>CAMVBT010000246.1 GCA_947165805.1 uncultured Clostridia bacterium | reverse complement strand
CCAGCTTTTTTCAAAAAGCTGGCCGCCGGAGGCACTCGAGCGGAGCGACTTCTTATTCCCGTTCTCGAGCGCAAGCGACCACTTATTCCCGTTCTCGAGAGTATTCGCAGTCGTCGAACCCGGTATCACCCGGGGAGCTCATATACGCGTCGTAGATGCCGTCGGCGGTGTAGAGCAGAATGCCGCCGCCCGACTTGTAATACGGCATTATGTACTCGCCCGGGGTGTCGAGCGGTATCTTCGCCACGGGCTCTATGTAGATCAGGTTTTTTTCGTCGAACGGCTCGAATTCCAGCTTACGGACATAGATATTCCCGCAAGGGGGAGCATAGCCCTCTCTCTCCCAACTGTAGTCCGGGCGGCAGTAGATCACATATCCGGTCATGGCGCTCCGGTCGAGACCGAAGGTGTTGCGCGTTATCCCCATTGAGTACCGCGGGAACTGCGTGCCGTTTTCCGCGTTGTTGTTCCCGTATTCCACGAGCACGTCCGAGAGCCGCAGAGCCTCGGCGATGTCGGGGCAGGGCGAGGAGCTGATGAGCGGCCTCTCGCCGTTCATGTCGGCATACCACAGCGAGCCGTCGTTCATCCCGACCGTGACGCACACGCGGCTGCCGGAGCCCTCGTCGAAGATATACAACCTGAACTCCCTGCCCGCGCCCTTGAGCGGGCAGACGAAATGCACGAGCCCGGGCGGCTCCTCCGAAACGCGCTCCAGCCTGTACGAAAGCATCTCGTCCTTATATGTGCTGATAAGAAACGTCACGCGCATCTCATCATAATCTATCAGCGCCGTCGGACGTCGCAGCGGCAGTCCGAATATCGTATCGTCAAGATACATATCGTTGCAGTAATCTATCATATCGTCGGCGGCTTTGTAGTATTCCACGGCAAGCTCCGCCGTTCTGCGCTGTTCGTGCTTCGCCCCGATCAGTGCTGCCTCCTGCGCGACTACGCAGCCCCCGACAAACGCGAACGGCGGCAGCGCAAACAAAACGAACAGCGCTATGTACAGCGCTTTCAGCCTTGTGAAGCAGACCGCTTTTTCCGCGGCTCCGGAAGGGGAGGGCTTTTTGCGGAGCCTTGTGACGATAAGCACGATATCGGAGATGAGCATAATTATCCCGGGCGCGGTGTACATGATAAGCCTTAACGCCAGCGCGATACCCGAGAAGTTCAGCATACCGCCGGGCGAGTAGTCGAGGTGAGCCCATACCGTCTGCGCGGCGAGCAGCAGCGGCATTATCCCGAGGAAAACGGGCAGCACAGCGCGGCGCCCCGTGCGCAGCTCTATCGCCGTCCCGATGAACCCGCAGGAGCTCCATACCGAGAAGAACAGCGCCCATGCCGCGGGAAATCCCACCCTAATCGCGGTGCTTATCTGCAAGTCCGCGAAGCTCCCGTCGAACCCCGATATGATGAACGCCACAGCGAGCATCGCCGCGCACACGATACAGCCGATAAACCACGGCATCAGTTTTTTGTTCATAATTCCTCTCTCCGTTAAGAAGTATCTTTAAAATGATTATACCATACTTTTTATTGTTTTGCAATACAGGAACGCATTTGCCCCGCGCGCAAAAAAGTGATATAATATCATCGGAAAAATTTTTCCGGAAAAATGACAGATTTTTATATCCTCATTCGTGTTGTAAGTGAAAGGTCCTTTCAAGGGAAAAGGGGTGAGAACCGGGTGAACGCTAAAGATGTTGAGCATTACCTTGCTCTGTACGGGAACAATGTGCTTACGGCTGCGCTCTGCTATGTGAAAAGCGCGGGCGACGCGGAGGACATACTGCAGGACGTCTTTTTCAGTCTCTATACCTATGAAGGCGAGTTCAGGGAGGACGAGCACGTCAAGGCATGGCTGATAAAATGCGCCGTGAACAGGAGCAAGGACTTGCTGCGGTCGCACTGGTACAGGTTCTCGGCGCCTCTCGACGCGGCATCGGAGCAGATATACACCGACAGTCACGACGACGGGTTGTTTGAGCTTATCCACAGGCTTGGCAGGAAAAACCGCATCGTGATGTATATGTATTACTATGAGGGCTACTCCGTCGGGGAGACCGCGAAGATACTCGGCATAAGCGCGAACGCGGTGTCCTCGCGTCTCAAGCGCGGGAGGCAGCAGCTCCGAAAACTCATCGAAAAAGAAAGGAATGAACCGGACTATGGATTATAGAAGAGTTTTTGAAGAAGCAATGTCACGGAAGCTGTCCGTTTGCACCTTTTCCGATAATGAAACGATAATGAGAAAAATCAGGGAAAGGGCTGAAAAAATGGAAAAGAACAGAGACAGAAGAAGCCGTATCATCGGCGCTGCGGGCGGTATCGCGGGCGCGGCGGCGGTGCTTGCCGGGGCGGTGTTCGGGCTGAAATATCTCGGCGAGCACGGCGGGCTGAAAGAGGGCGGCTCCGACGAGCTGCGGGCGGGGTATCATGAGGATATGACCGAGCCTGCGCAGAGTGCCGCAGAGACTACTAACGCACTTATTGCAACGGAAGACATACGATATGATACAGAAACTCCGGAAAATGTGTTTGCGTTTGACGGAGTAAGAGCGATAGTTGACTGGTGGCAGTTCGACGGAAAAACGCTTAAATTGCAGTATGACATAGACTTTGGCACAAAGAGATGTGAAGATATCGTGAACGATATTTCACCTCGTATCACCCCGATGGGTGATTTTGAGGCAAGTACGACGCTTGATGTATTCGAGCAGAAAGAAAACTCAATCAAAATGCGTGCAACGATAGAGCTTTTTCACTATACTGACAGCATATCACTTAGTTTTCTTGACAACAATGAATATGTCCGGATGAAGCACGGTGAGATCGAAGCAATGTCTCCGGATGCTTATCGCAAGCTTGATATCTTCCTAATTGATCTAAAAAAGACCTCCGTAAAGTATTGCAATACGGACTTTGAAGAAACCAAGGATCCGAAATATCCATACAGATACCATATCAGAAAAATCGTTGGTACCGCAACAGAAGTGTCGTATGAGCTTCTTGACGTTTCCGACCCGTCAGAGTTTGAAAACATACACCTTGCAGCGGTAGATTTTGACGGCAGAAAAACGATATTAGGCAAAGGAACTTTTGTACCCAATGACAGCGGCGGAATACTTTCATTCCCGACAAACGGAATTGATATTGACATTGCAGATGTGTATTGTTACAGCTTTGAACGCTCGGCTCAAATATCTGTTGATATATCCAAAGTTGAGGTGCCGGGTGAATATGAATTTCTGTACTACATCGACGACGAGATACAGCCCGAGCTCACTGAGACCGTCGATCTGTCCGGGACAAAGGAGCTCGTCTGGAACATCAGGGGCAGCGGAATACACACCTATAAGCTGCTTGTGAAGTGTCTCGCAAATCAGGCATTCGGCGAGCTTTACGAATGTACGATAGACTTCACCAAGCCCGAGCCCGAAAAGGACTTCAGCGAGTTCAACGCAAAAGGGTTCAAGGAGCTTGCCGAGCATGAAAACGGCGATGTTTCCCTGATCGCGGGCATTTACGCTCCCGGCGAGGAGCCGTATGAGACCGGGCAGCCCGACGTATCGGAGGAAGACGGAAATGAAGAGCAATTGCCCGACTTACCCGAAGCGGTGAGCACCGATAACGACTTTTACAATGAGCTGCTCGCCGTGCCGATAAGAGGTGACGAGGCGTGGGAGCTTGTGAAGCAGCGCGGGGGCATAGACTATGACTACCCGTTCCCATACGACAGGAGCCTGTTCACATTTACCGGCAGAGCGTTTGTGCTATATGGCGCGGACTGCGATGTGATGGCGCTTGCGGGCGGCACGGTCGAATTTGCCGATTGGTACCGGGGCTGGGGAAAGATAGTGCTGATACATGACGAAAACGGTCATTACTGGCTGTACAGTCACCTTGCCGAAGAGCTGAACGTCGGGAAGGGCGACACCGTAGAGACAGGCGACAAGATCGGACATACCGGGAGCACCGGATTGACAAATACTCAAAACTATATGATGCACGTCGGATAAACGAATGCCCCGTACCGCAGAAAAAGCGGTACGGGGCGTATTTATACCATGAGCGGCACGGCAAGTCCGGCGAGATAAGCCGCCGCCGAAGCCGCCAGCGCAACGACGATAAGCGGGAGCCCGAAGTATGCGAGCACAACTGCCGCCGCGGTACCTGCCGCCGCCGTGATGAGGTCGCCGGTGCTGAAAAAGACGGCGGGTATGGTCATGGCGCTGAGCACGGCGTAGGGGATATAATACAGCAG
>CAMVBT010000245.1 GCA_947165805.1 uncultured Clostridia bacterium | reverse complement strand
TCAGATGCGAGTAACATCGCATTTGAACTTGCAGGCTCTTTTTTGTTGCAAAATTCAGTAAAAACAGAGAATTCCATTTGCGAAAAAGATAAAATTCGGCAAAGTAAATGAAATTTTCAAAGAAAGGAAGCTCCAATGTATTTCACAGAATCACCCCATTTACAGAGCATCGAGGCGGCTATGAAAATGATACCGCGTCACCCGCTGATACAGGACGCAAAACAGAAAGGAAGCAGCATGAAACTAAAATTTTTATCGGAAGATAGTGAACAGAAAGCCGCGGGCGGGGAAAAAGAGCAAAGAAAGCTGAAATATAAAAAGGCGATACCTTGAAATATAAGAGGTATCGCCTTTTTTTATAAGCAATGCAAGTGTTATTCAGTCTCGTTCCCGCCAGTATCAACAGGATATATCGTGTTCGCATTCGGGCATTTTATCGGCATCATACCCTGTGTGGTCATGATAAGTCTTCTTTCGGCCGTGCGGATATACGCTTATACGCAAATTCAAGCAGCCCGATGTTCAGCGCCGCGAACACCGCGAGATACACCGGCATTATCCCGATACCGACAGCCTCCTGCAAATGCCCGAACACCATCGGCATGAACGTGCTGCCGATGTACGCCGAAGCCATTTGCAGACCGATAACCGCGGCGCTGTTCTTTCTTCCGAAATTCGCCGGAGCCATGTGCTGTATCGCGGGATATACGGGACCCATGCCTGTTCCCGTTATCACAAATCCGGCAGCCGCGAATATGTACCCCGGCAGCGGCAGGAATATCAGCAATATGCCGACCGCTTCGACAGCTATGCCTATGCGGATAAGCAGCCTGTCACCGAGCTTGTTTGACACGAACGCGGATATCAGCCGTCCGAGCATAAGTCCCCCGAATATCAGCGAACCGAATGCCGCACAGGTCTCGGCGCTGATGTTTTCTTTTGTTCCGGCGAAGTAGCTCGAAGTCCACAGAAAGCAGGTCGCCTCGCCCGAGCAGTACGCGAAGAACGCGATAAGTGTCGGGACAACTCCGCGAATTTTCAGAGCGTCCTTAATGCCGGAGCTGTCCTTCTCGTCGTCGCCGCCCGTGTCCTCGCTTTTCTTTTTCCAAAGCGGCACCGACAGCAGGCATACAAGCATTATCCCCGACTGTATGTACGCTGTCCAGCGATAGCCCTCGTTCCAGTGCGCGTGAGCGAGCGCCAGCGACATTATGTACGGGCTTATCATCGCGCCCACGCCGTAGAAGCAGTGCAGAAAATTCATCACCGATGACGAGTAATTCTTCGCGACATAATTGTTGAGCGCGGAATCCACCGAGCCCGCTCCCAGACCATACGGCACAACGAACAGGAACAGCATCCAATACTGCGTCGAGAATGAAAAGCCGATAAGTCCGATAACAGTCAGCAGTATCGAAAGAACGACTATCCACTGCGTCCGTATTTTCCGTATCAGATACGGAGCGATAAGCGCTGAGATTATCGTCATGAACGAAATCGACATCGACACATAGCCCGCGTACGACGACGGAACATCAAAGTCTGTCCGCATCGTCGGCCAGCCCGAGCCGAGCAGCGAATCCGGCAGACCGAGACTTACGAAAGCGAGATATATTACAGAAAGAAGCAATGCTCCCATAACCTGTCTCCTTATTTTTGATAATGTAGGCTGCTCATGCCGGAGATCCGGGAGTCTGTTCGGAATGTCCCCCGCAGGATACAGGAAAGACAGCCCCGTAACAGACCGCCGACCCTGCGGATCGTATGCTTATTCCGGCTGTGCCATTTCCGCGGTGAACGCTGACGAAGTACGATCATACAGAAAAAGCGGTATCGCTTTTTGCGCAGGGATATATATGACTCTGCCTACGCATCAGCTTATTTTAAGCACATTCGCGCAGAAAACGGGCAGATTTTCCGGCAGCGCAACGAGCAGCATCCCGAACTCCTTTGCGAACGGCACAGCCCCGTATCCGAGCAGCTCCACGGAATGAATATCCTGTTCCGCAAAGCTGCGGACTGTGAGCGTATCGCCGCCTCTTGCGCCCATAAGGAACGCGTACACAGCGCCGTCTTTCTGCACAAAACGCAGATCATTACGGTTCCATTCGGTCTTGTCCTCCCGGAAGCCGTCTATGCGGACGAATGTGTCGCCCTCGCCGAAAACGCGCCACGGACGCGTGCCGTAGACCGCTTCGCCGCAGACAGCGAACCATTCCGCGAGCTTTTGAAGTATAAAGTCCGCTTCATCGTCGATAGTCCCGTCGGGGCGCTGTAAGATATTCAGCAGCATAACGCCGTTCTTTGAGATGATGTCAACGAGCATTTCAATTATCTGCTCCGGGTGCTTGTACGGGCTGTGGACATCGTAGAACCAGTTCCCTATGCAGGTGTCGGTATGCCACGGCTCCGGCATGATACCGGGGAGCTGGCTTTTTTCTATGTCGAGGACTCCGACGCTGTATATCTCCGGGCGGCGGTCTTTTTGCAGGTAAACAGCCCTGTTCTCGCCGTACTTTCCGACAGATGTATTGTACAGCTTCGCGACAGCCCGCAAGCCGTGCGAATAGTCGTTCTCGTCGATCACACCGGACTGGTCTGCGGCCCAGTGATCCCCGAACGGCAGCGAGCCGTCGGTGTAGAGCAGATCGGGCTCGAATTTTTCGATCATCTCGTTTATACAGCGCAGCCAGTATTCCCGGAACGCGCTGTTTGAAGTGTACCACGGGTTGAAGTCCCCGGGGTCTTTTGTACCGTGTTCCTGATTGGCATGGTAAAAGTCCTGCCAGTCGGGGTCGTTCCCGTCATAGGGGACTCCCGCATAAGCTCCGTATTTATCGCAGCCCTTGTTCACCCGCCACCACGAGAAGGAAGCCCCGAGATGCTCGCTTATGCCGAAGGGCAGTTTATTCTTGTCCGCCGCGGCTTTCCACATTGCGAGGATATCCTGGTGAGGGCCGACTTTCACGCTGTTCATGCGGTTTATCGCGGAATCGTAGTTGAAGAAATGGTCGTGATGCGTCGCCTGCGTCATAAGGTAGCGAGCTCCCGCCCTATAATATTTCTCGATAAGCGCGCCGGGGTCAAAATTCTCCGCTTTCCATAGCGCGCAGATGTCCTTGTACCCGAACTTCGACGGGTGGCCGTAATGCCGCAGGTGATATTCATACTGCGGAGTTCCTTCTATGTACATATTGCGGGCGTACCAGTCGCCGAACATCGGTACGCTCTGCGGCCCCCAGTGGCTCCAGATGCCGAACTTCGCGTCGCGGAACCATTCAGGCGCGGTATAGCTTCGCAGTGACTCAAATGCGGGTTCAAAATGAATGTTCATGATAAGTCTCCTTTGCTGCACGTCCCGGACTCCGGTCTTTCCGCTGTGATCCGGGTCTGTAGGTGCTGTTTAGGTTTCGGGAGCATAAGTTCCGCGATATATCGGGCTCATAACGAATAATGAAAAAAGTACAGGTTTATGTCCTGTACTCATTATATCACATTTTTCCCGAAATGTAAAATGCTTATATCCTAACGCCGGTCATAGGTAACGTGATGTACCTCGCCGCTTGCCTTTTCCGGAGATACAGCATACGTTTCTGCAAGAGCTCCGGGAACTGATCCGGACAGAAAGTGCGTCCGACACCGGGGAACAACAGCTCTCACACCGGCGCAGATCGCATAAATACGGATAATATATCAGTGCAATAAACTTTGGCAATATCTGCCAAATTTTATTGTCATATGTAACAAATCGCCGGAAAAAGCGTTACATTCCGCCCTGTTTATCCGTTATAATAACAGAGGAACATTCAGGGGGACGAGCTTATGAGAAAGTACATAAAATATACAGCTTTTGCAGCTGCGGCGGCGCTTCTCCTTTCGGGCTGCAATACGGAAAAGGCGGTGACGACGACAGCGGAAGTCACAACGACAACTGCCGCAAGCACGACGACAACGACAGCGGAAGTCACAACTACGACAAAGGCGACAACAATGAACGCAGTATCGGTGACGGAACCGTTATCTGCTCCCAATATAGATATTACAGAATATACGGAAATACCGCATGACCCCATACCGCACACCGTTACCGTTGAAAAGCTTGAGATCTTCGACAAGGCATTTTACGGCAAATGGGAAAACAGGAGAGGTGAAACAGCAAACCTTACTTATTGCGCTTTCGACGGCAGGATATTCAAGGACACGACGGTAAGTATATGGAATGTCTGCGAAACGGAAGAAGCCTATGTGCTTGTGCTTTTCGAGGGCGGCGCGGCAAGGATAATGTACATTCTGAAGGACGCCCCC
>CAMVBT010000244.1 GCA_947165805.1 uncultured Clostridia bacterium | reverse complement strand
GTATAAATATCAAGACCCTCGCTTAATTTATCGCACAGAAATCTTCTGCACTTTTCGTAGTTTTTAAACTTGCGCCGCGCGCGTTCCTCCGAGCCGTAGACCTTCCAGCACCCGCAGAGCTTGTAGTTCTCGCCGTTGTTTTCGATGAAGCCCTTCACGTCCTCGGCGGGGTAGTCAAGGAAAAGCCCTATCTCATGCGGGAATGAGCAGTTTTCCATTCTCCGCGAAAGCATATCGAGCATCGCGTCAAGCCCGCCGGTCAGATCGTAGCCCGCGCTTTTCAGCATTGCCGCTGTCTGCTTTTCGTGGAGTCGCTCGTACAGTTTTTTCTCATTGTAAACGAGCAGGACGCAGCGTGTGTCGCAAATGTGCATCACACGTATCTTCAGCCCTTTTTCCGACGCGCGTCGGTTGAAGATGCTCAGATGGACGCCGAGATCGAATTCGACGCGGGACAGCGAAACAAGACTTGCGCACTTTATCCCGAGCAGCGTCGGCGCTGTATGGAATGCCAGCTTCCTGTTGAAGCTGCGGTATTCTTCCTTTGACATTTTCTTCGGCCTTTCAGAACAGTTTGAGTAAGCATAAGCTAACTAATATACAGTAAGCAACTGCTAACTCAAATGTATGATAACATATTTTTTGTCATTTGTCAATAGTTCGGAAAAAAATTTTACATAAAAATCGCAAGCCCGAGAAACGTGAGAGCTCCCGCGATATTCCCGGCACCGACGACCTTGAACGGAGTAAGAACGATATAGAATATCACCGCGTTGAATACACAGGCCCACACCGGAGCTGCTGTGCAGCCAGTGAACACAGCGACGAACAGCGCCGCGGAAACTATTATAAGTCCGACATAGCAGGCTATCATAGTCACCGATGTTTTCTTAAAAAAGTCGAGTATCGTTACACGCGCCTTTTCTGTTCTGTCGAATTTGATATAAAACCACTCGATAAGCCCGCAGATGATGTGGTGCGCCACGCCGAAGGCTATGTAAATGACAGCTCCCGCCGCCATGACCATAGCGCAGGTCGGTGCCGTGACGCGAAGGCTGTCGGCTATTGCGAAGTACCCGCAGACCTGCATCGCGAGTGCGAGTATCCCCCACAGCATCGAGCTTATCTGCCTGCTCGTATTGATGTTTTCAAAGCGCGCCGAGAGCTTCTCATTGTCTTTCAGGTCGGCAAGCCCGAAACGCCCGTTCGGCGTGTAAGTTATGATATTGTCGCATACGCAGCAGGTAATGTGTCCGAGCATTGCGATGATGAGCATTATTTTCATTTGTTTATCCTCACTTCAAAAAGATCATCATTATTGCCGAGATCATTGCCGCCATTATCGGATAACCGACTATCGTGACCGCCCACTTGACGACCACCGGTTTTCCGCTGATGTACGGCTTGAGGTCTTCCGTTCCCGGAATGTCCCACGCTTTTGTTTTCCCGACCCAGTACCAGTCTATGAAAATGCGGTCGAACAAGCCCTCCATGAGCGAGATGACGCATATCTGCCAGAACGGCACCCAGAAGCCGCGTGCTCCGTTGATGCAATAGACGGATATGATTATGAAAGTCAGCAGCGGGATAAGACCGGCAAGCTTGAATATCAGCATATTTCTTTTTATTTTCTCCGCAGTCGTAAGTCCGAGCTCTATCGCGCGTTCCTGCACGTCCTTTTCATACAGATGCACCGCGCCGACAGCGCCGTCCGATATCCCGACCACGCAGACCAGAAGAAGTATAAAGCACGCCCCGATGCCTTCGATTATCACTGTTCCCATTTGTTTTACCTCCCGAGTTTCCGGCGGTCTGCCTTTATCATAAGCGAAAAAAATTGCAGATAACATTTTTCAGCTTTCATTTATAATCGTTAGATATTGCTAACGCAGGTTGTATTATATCACAGTTTTCTGATAATTTCAAGTGGTTGGGAAAAATCTCATAATATCCGCTCATTAATTGATCTCCGGCTGTAAAGATAGCAGCAAACAAACTCTGCGTTGTATCCGCAAACTATAAATGACTTGATTTCAACCGTGAATTGTGATATAATGACAGCAGCGAACCAAAGGAGCGGGAAATATGGATAACACATTCGCGGAAAACCTCCGCAGGATACGCAAGGAACGTAAAATAACGCAGGAACAGCTCGTCGAGGCTGTCGGAGTTTCGGCACAGGCGGTTTGAAGAAACCCGAACAGATATTTCAGAAACGAAACATACAAAAACAACGGTGACAAGGAATGAAAAAGAAAAAACAGACTGACGAAAAACAGAATCCGCTCCATAAGGAATATGGGCTGATGAACAACTTGAAATGGCTGTTTTCGGCGATAGTTAAATATGACAGAAAAATGCTCGCGGTAATGTGCCTCGGTATCATCTGCGCGCCGTTCATGAGTTATCTCTGGACATTCATCTCGAAATTCATCATAGATATGATAACGGGTAAGGGCGAGCCGTCGGAGCTGCTGGTGATGATGCTGATATTCACCTGCGTGCAGGCAGTCGCGTGTATGCTCAGCACCCTGCACACGTATGAGTGGTACAGATCAATATTCCTGCGGTTCAGGCTGATGCTCGAAAAGAACGTTAAGGTAATGGGCATAGACTTTCCGTGCCTTGAGGATCCCGACTTGATGGACTGCTACGAAAAGGCTTCGCGAGCCTGCGACAACAACGACACTGGGATAGAGGGACTCACAAGGCGTTCGTTCACGTTCTTGCAGTCGCTTGCGGTAACGGCGGTCGGCATAGCCATACTCGGAACTCTGAACGTGTGGATAATGCTTGGTATCGCGGTGCTGGCGGCGCTGAATTTCGCGGTCCGCAACGCCGCGAACAAATGGGGCAAGGCGCATATCTGGGATCCGCTTGCAAAGTGGTGGCGCAGAAGCTGGTACATGGAGCATGAGGTCACGGATTTCACCTTCGCGAAGGAGGTGCGCCTGTTCGGACTGAAGGACTGGCTCACCGAGAAGTACCGCACATTGCAGAAGGAGCGCTATGATGCGCAGGTAAAGAACGAAAAGCTGTGGTTCGCTGTCGCTCTGACATCTTCGCTGATAACCCACGGCGTGCAGCTATTTGTGTATATCTACCTTATTTACGCTGTCTCACGCGGGGAAGTCACGATAGGCGATTTCACGCTTTATGTCGCGAGCTCGACGACCATGTTCAACTATCTGAACAACCTGCTCGGCAGTATAGCCGACCTGTTCGAGCGCAGCCGTCAGGTCGATGATTTCCGCAGCTTCATGGACTTTGACGATGGCAGTGACCCCGGTGCGGGAAAAGAGCTCCCCGCAGCCGACAAGTGGGAGTTCGAGTTCAGGAACGTGTCGTTCAGGTACCCGAAAGCCGATAAGTTCGCCCTCGAAAATCTGTCACTGAAACTGAACGCCGGAGAGCGTCTTGCGGTGGTGGGACTCAACGGAGCGGGAAAATCGACGTTCATAAAGCTGCTCCTGCGGCTGTACGAGCCGACAGAGGGCGAGATACTGCTGAACGGCGTGAACATAAAGGAATACAGCAAGAGCAGTTACTACCGCGCCTTTGCGCCGGTATTTCAGGACGTGGAGCTGTTCGCTTTCCCGCTCGCCGAGAATGTTTCCATGCAGTCCCCGGAAAGCACGGATAAGGAAAAGGCCGAAAAATGCCTCACCGACGCGGGAATGGGCGATAAGCTGAAAGAACTCCCGGACGGCATCTCCACCGAGATACTAAAAGTCATACATGATGACGGAGTCGATCTCTCCGGCGGCGAGAAGCAGAAGCTGGCGCTGGCGAGAGCACTGTACAAGGACGCCCCCGTCGTCGTGCTCGACGAGCCTACGGCGGCTCTCGACGCTCTTGCCGAAAGCAGGCTGTACAACGACTTCGACAAGCTGATCGGCGGCAAAACGGCGGTGTACATATCACACAGACTCAGCTCGACGCAGTTCTGCAATAATGTGGCGATGTTCAAGGACGGGCGGCTCGAGGAGTACGGAACGCACGACGAGCTTATGCACCGCGACGGCGCCTACGCAGAGATGTTCCGCGTGCAGGCGCAGTATTATGTGGAAGATGAAAAGAAGGAGGCAGCGGCAAGTGTCTGAAAAGAAGAAAAAAGCGCCCGGAAAAGTCCTGCCGACCCTCAGCTTCATGTTCGGGATAATGCTCCGCGAGAAGCCGTGGTTCGTCGTGATATATGTGATAATGGGGCTTGCGGGCGCGGCATCGAACATAGCTGGTGTAGTGTTCCCGAAATTCGTGATAGACGAGCTTGTGGCAATGGCAGGCGGCGACATACAGACCCACATCACTAAC
>CAMVBT010000243.1 GCA_947165805.1 uncultured Clostridia bacterium | reverse complement strand
GCAGTCTTTCTTCACAGCAGCCCGCGCTTCTTCAAACGCATCGTCCCATATCCTGCGGTCTATGCACTTCCAGTACATAGCGGAAAATCTGCGGTCCATGCCCGCAGAAATACCGGCTGCTTTCATCGCAGCTTCAATGAGTATCGTACCGCTGCCGCAGAACGGGTCAACAATCGTATCGGTGTCCCGGACGTGCGCGAGATCGACTATGCCCGCGGCAAGAGTCTCCTTTATCGGAGCGGCGTTTGAAAACGCGCGGTAACCGCGTTTATGAAGACTTGCACCTGTTGTGTCGAGAGTTATGGTAAGCTCGTTTTTTAACATGAGGAAATCTATCCTGAACTCCATACCCGTTTCCGGCAGGCGTCCGATCTTATACTTCTCCTGCATCCTCCCGATAAGACCTACCCTTATGCGTGTCTGTATGGCGTGGACACTGGAAAGCACGGAATTCAGCGAATGGCCCTGCAATACATGAAGCTGGTCTTCCCTGCCCGCGAATGTCTCTATCGGTATCTTACGGCAGTTTTCGACGATCTCATCAAGGGTGACTGCACTGAACCGCGCAAGAACGATGCCTATACGCTCTGCGGTCGAGCAGGTAATATTTGCTTTTGCAATGACTTTTTCGTCACCTTTGAAATCTATACGTCCGTCTCGGGTCACGATATCATGTCCGCCTGCACGTTTTACCTCAAACGCGAGCGTTTTTTCGAGCCCGAAATTGCAGGGCGCAGTCAGTAAATGTTCCATTGTATCACCTTCAATTTATGCCGAATATCTCACGTTCCCTGAACAAAGCGGCTACAAGCTTCCTGATACCGGAATTTTCGGGTGCGCGCAGATGCGGGTCCGCGGCAAGGAGCTGCTCGGCCAGAACTCCGGTCTCATGTAGCAGCATGACGTCACTGCTGACATCGGCTATTTTCAGTTCAGGCAGACCGTGCTGAGCGGCGCCGAAAAAGCTGCCGGGACCGCGGAGCTTCAGATCCTCGTTCGCAATCTCAAATCCGTCCGAGGTCTTTACCATTATATCCATACGCGCTTTTGTGTAATCCGAGTCACTGTCCGTTATCAGGATACAATGCGACTGCTCGGTCCCGCGTCCTACACGTCCGCGGAGCTGGTGGAGCTGCGACAGTCCGAACTGCTCGGCGTTTTCGATAACGATTATCACCGCGTTCGGGACATCTATGCCTACTTCAATGACAGTCGTGGCAACGAGCAGCTTTATTTCGCCGCTTTTGAATCCCGCCATTACCCTGTCTTTTTCCGCCTGCTTCATTTTTCCATGGAGCAGGCCTATGGGGATATCGGAGAACCATGTCTTTTTCAGCTCACCGAAGTATTCCGTTGCGGAACGCTTGTCCGCCATTGCTTCGCTTTTTTCGACGAACGGACAGACGATGTACGCCTGAAATCCGTTGTTTATATATTTGATTATAAATCTGAATATTCTCTCCCGGTAGCCCGAATCAACGCTGTAGGTGCGTATCGGTATCCTTCCCTTCGGCATCTCGTCAAGTACGGAAACATCTAGGTCGCCGTATATCGCGAAAGCAAGAGTCCTCGGTATAGGAGTAGCGGACATAACGAGCGTGTGGGGAGCGTTTCCTTTCGAGGAAAGAACTGTTCTCTGACGTACACCGAAACGGTGCTGCTCGTCGGTAATAACAAGACCGAGTTTCCTGAAATTAACGCCGGACTGTATTAGCGCGTGAGTCCCGACGGTAACTTCTGCAAAGCCATTCTCTATCGCCTCATAAGCCGGCTTTTTTACTGTACTGCCGGTAAGGAGAGCGACGCTTATGCCGAGCGGCTCCAGAAACGCGGAAAGTGTCTCATAATGCTGTTTCGCAAGTATCTCCGTTGGTGCCATAAGAGCGGACTGACAGCCGTTCCTTGCCGCAAAGCAGCACAGCGCTGCGGCTACAAGCGTCTTGCCGCTGCCGACATCTCCCTGTAGCAGTCTGTTCATGGGAGAGCCGCTTTTCATATCTGCTGTGCATTCGTTTATAGAACGCATCTGCGCGTCTGTCGGAGTGAATTTCAGTGCTCCGAAAAAGTCGTCTAGGCTTGCTTCTTTCATCACGACAGGCGTAGTACGCCTGTTCAGACTTTTCATAAGCTTCATTCCAAGCTGCAAGGTCAGCAATTCCTCAAAAGCGAGCCTGCGGCGGGCTTTTTCAAGAGACTCACGGCTCTCCGGGAAATGGACGCTTTTCAGCGCGTCCTTGTACGGCATTAGATCATACTCGCTTATCATATCAGCCGGCAGAGCGTCAACTATATCACATTTCGAGAATGCGTCACGGACATTGCAGGCGACGATATTCGCGCTGAGCCCCTCTGTCAGATGATATTTAGGGACGAGCACGTTCTTTGAATCGGCGGATATGAACGCGGGAGATGAACACTCCTTCGCGAGTATATTTCCCTTTATCTTTCCGCTGAACAGGTATTCCTTGCCTTTTATCAGGCTGTCGAAGCTGTATTTGCTGTTAAAGAACGTTATCAGCATATTGTCCGTACCGTCGCTGACAACAGCCTTGAATATGGAATAGCGCTGCGAAAAATACGGGTTAAGCTTCCGCATAACAGTCCCGCGGAATACTGCCGTATCATCGGGCATAAGCTCTTTTATCGGGGTCGTCTGGGTAAAATCCGTATAATCACGCGGGTAGAAGCGCAGAAGGTCTCCCACCGTATATATGCCGAGATTGGCGTAGTTTTCCGCGCGCTTGCCGCCGACGCCTTTCAGCACGGTTATACTGTCGTTTTCTTGCATATACCCACCTGCCGATCGCTGAAATTTACATTAAAATTATACCATAAACAGCCGCAAAAGTCAATCTGCAAAAAAACGGGGACAGCCGCAGTGAGCGGCAAATGTCCCCGATAAGGATCAGTTCATTTGTTTCAGCGGTATCTTGACTACGTACTCGACAAAATCGTCGGTGCGGTTCTTTGTAGTCTCGCAGTTTATGCCTGCCTCCTTCATAGCGTCTATCGTCTTGTTGAATGTATTTATATACAGGTTCACTGCGCGGTATGTCCAACGGCGGTGTATTTTTGGCTTTTCCGTTTTTCCTTTCAGCAGACAGTCGATGTATTCGTCGGTCTGTGATGTGTTCAGCTGATTTGTTCCGATGTAATGTATCGCGTCGGGACGCTGTTCGGATTCGAGCCTGAGGAGAGCTCTTGCCTGCCTTTCCGTCAGCTTGTACTTGACTACGAGAGCCTTTTCGTCGTCGGTGAGTTTAAGCAGGCGAAGCTTGTTAGCTATGGTGGACTGCGCCGTCCCGAGCCTTGCAGCTGTCTCTTCCTGCGTCAGTCCGTAGTAGTCGATCAGATTTTTGATAGCATAAGCCTCTTCCATAAACGTCAGGTCCTGTCTCTGTAAATTCTCAAGAACGGCAAGCACGGCGCTGTCTTTTACCGAAGCGTTGATTATGATGCACGGCACATAGGTCATATTGAGCAGACGGCAGGCGCGAAGCCTTCGTTCACCCGCGATAAGCTCATAGTTCAGGCTGTTCTCTATCTTGCGAACCGTCAGCGGCTGCAGGATACCGTTCTGCTGAATACTTACCGCAAGCCGGGAGAGCTCATAATCATCGAATATGACACGGGGCTGCGCCGGATTCGGTACTATCGCGCTGACGGGTATCTCGACGACCTTGTTGACCGCGTTTTCCTTCTTGCTGTCCTGTGGTGTTCTTGGAAATATGTTCATAGTTTTACCTCCGTTTTTTTGATTTTCCGATATTTTCCGCTGATATGATGATAACACAAAAAAACAGAGGTTTCCACACAAAAAAACTCCCGTAATGCGGCATTTTACCGCATATAACGGGAGTCCCTGATCTTATGTTTTCCGATATCGCATTTTCCGACACGAAAAAAGATCGGAAAATGTCGCAAAAATTATTTCCTATCTCTTCCGGTCTGCGCTGACTGTGCCGTCGCTGTAATAGGCTATAACACTTTTTTCCCTGCCGCAGTCAAGGTCATTTCCTTTTATTGTCAGTCCCGACTTGTTCATAAGCTCCGCCGCAGTGACCTCTCCGAGTCTGCACCTGATGACATTTACACCGCCGCAGACCACCGTAAACTCCGTATCGCTTACATTTATGGCGCCCTCATTACCGAGTTTCAGCTCGCGGAAACTTTCCGGGTCACGCTCAGTAACGTATTTCACGGGCTTTTTATCCAGCGCTCTGAGGCTTTTTATGTCCATTCCCGACTTGTTTTTGTTCTTTCCGAATAACATCGCTTCACTGCCCCTTTTCAATTAGTAATATTATTGTATCACATACCT
>CAMVBT010000242.1 GCA_947165805.1 uncultured Clostridia bacterium | reverse complement strand
GGCTGATCTGATGCGCGCCGTGGACTGCGGCTGCTCCATTGATTTCATGGTGGCAAAGTCCTACGGCAACTCGACGGTATCGTCGGGCAACGTGAAGATACTCAAAGACCTCGATACCGACATAACGGGACGCGATGTGATAATCGTCGAGGATATCCTCGATACGGCAAGGACTCTCACGGCAGTGAAGAAGTACCTGCTGAGCAAGTCCCCCGCTTCTGTGAAGATATGCGCTCTGCTCGATAAGGTCACGGCCGAGAAGGCTGGCGACGCTAAGGCGGACTACAAGTGCTTCGACGTAGGGAACGAATTCGTCGTTGGCTACGGTCTCGACTACGCGGAGCATTACCGCGGGCTGCCGTACATCGGAGTGCTCAGACATGAAGTATACAGCAAATAAATATAATTATAAAGTGTAAACATACGGAAAGGCGGTCTAAATGCAGTCTAACAAATTCAAGGGACTGATCATATATGTACTGATCATCGCCCTGCTCATCATGGGACTTGTCGCTATACTGAACACGCTGATACCGGCATACGGCAGCACGCAGGTCACGAAATTCGACGGTTCCTATTCAAAGCTTCTCGATGAGTTCGACGCTCTGAATGTTTCCGAATTCGTCCTCGATCTCGGCAGCGGTCAGATCGACTTCAAGACGAAGGACAATCCCGGGATCACATACCGGTACAATGTGCCGAACGTAAGTCTGTTCATCAACGATACCGAGCTTTACCGCAGCCGGTACAACCAAAACAATCCCAATTCCCCGCTCGTGTACGACTACAAGCCGATATCGGACAACTCGTTCCTGCTCAGCTTCATACCGTATCTGGTACTGATAGCACTGATGCTCGGCTTTACGTTCGTAATAATGCGCCAGACCACCGGAAGCGGCAAGCTCAACCAGTTCTCCCGCGCAAACACGCGCAATCAGCCCGCGAACGGCAAGAAGGTTACATTCGCGGACGTGGCGGGTGCGGACGAGGAAAAGCAGGAGCTTGAAGAGATCGTCGATTTCATGAAAAATCCCCGCAAATATCAGGAGCTCGGTGCGCGCATACCCAAGGGCGTTCTGCTCGTCGGACCTCCCGGCACCGGTAAGACCCTGCTCGCGAAGGCAGTCGCCGGTGAGGCCGGTGTACCGTTCTTCTCGATAAGCGGTTCGGACTTCGTTGAGATGTTCGTCGGCGTCGGCGCGTCCCGTGTCCGCGACCTGTTCGATCAGGCAAAGAAGCATACTCCCTCCGTCGTATTCATCGACGAGATCGACGCGGTCGGCAGACAGAGAGGCGCAGGTCTCGGCGGCGGCCACGACGAACGTGAGCAGACCCTCAACCAGCTCCTCGTTGAAATGGACGGCTTTACCGAAAACCAGAACATCATCGTTATGGCAGCGACCAACCGCCGCGATATACTCGACCCTGCCCTGCTGCGTCCCGGACGCTTCGACAGGCAGATAACCGTAAGCTATCCCGATATCAAGGGCCGCGAGGAGATACTCAAGGTCCACACCAAGAACAAGAAGCTCTCCCCCGACATCAACCTCGCCACAATCGCGAAGTCCACAGCGGGCTTCACCGGTGCCGATCTTGAGAACCTGCTGAATGAGTCCGCCCTGCTCGCCGCGCGCAAGAACCGCAAGGCTATCGTGCAGGAGGACGTCGAGGAAGCCGCTATCAAGGTCGTAACAGGCCCCGAGAAGAAGTCGAGAGTGGTCACCGAAAAGGAGAAGCGCCTCACGGCTTATCACGAAGCCGGTCACGCTGTCTGCACATACTTCTGCCCCACGCAGGACAAGGTGCATCACATCACGATAATACCCCGCGGTTCGGCAGGCGGCTTCACCATGTCGCTGCCGGAGCATGACAAGAACTATGTCAGCAAGCGCGAGATGGAAGAAGACCTCATCGTTCTGCTCGGCGGACGCGTTGCCGAAAAGGTGGTTCTCGAGGACATCTCCACCGGAGCCTCCAACGATATCGAGCGCGCTACACGCGTGGCGAGGAACATGGTCACCCGCTACGGCTTCAGCGAGAAGATAGGCCCTATCGTCTATGGTACGAACGACAGCGAGGTGTTCCTCGGCCGCGACTATTCGCAGGGCAGGAACTACTCCGAGAATATAGCCGCCGAGATAGACGCGGAGATCAGGGAACTTGTCGATACTGCCTATGAATCGGCAAGAAATATCCTTGAAACTCACCGCGACTGCCTTGAGCGCGTTGCGCAGTACCTTATCGAGAATGAGAAAATGGACGGCGACACGTTCGCCCGCCTCATGAAGGGCGAAACTCCCGCCGATCCGTCTGAAGCAGGACTTACGGCTCCCGGCGGCACTTCCGGAGACATGCCCGCTCAGGATAGCTGGAGCTTTGGCGGCTCCAACGCTTCCCCTTACGACCTGTAACGGTGAGGGGCTCGGATATCCCCCTTTGTTCAACATTATCAAAAAACGCCGTGCTCCCGGTAATGCGGAGCGCGGCGTTTTTTCGTCAAAATTAATAAAAAAGGTAAAAAGTGCTTGACAAATAACAAGCCTTAGTGTATAATAGTTAAGTAAATCAGAAATGCGCCACTAGCTCAGCTGGATAGAGTATCTGGCTACGAACCAGAGGGTCGGGGGTTCGAATCCCTCGTGGCGCGCCATCTTTACAAGACAAAAAGTATATACAGCCCACAACCGGCATAAGTAAGCCGATTGTGGGCTGTATTACTTTTGTTTTTGAAAATCCCGACCGGTGTATATTTTTGGTGGGTGGAGGGGTTTGAACCATATAATTTGCCTTTGTGCTTATGGAAATTTACTTTTTATAAAGAAATTTGACATTTCAGACTGCATCTGCTATAATGAAATCATTCTGATCAACGGAGATGCTTATGAAGCACATATTTATTCACGGTTTAGGGCAAACGCCCGCAACTTGGGATAAAACCATATCCGCTCGGTATCGACAACTTCGTCTGTCCCAATCTGTCTGCACTTATACGCGATACAGACAAGACCTATCAGAGCCTATATTCGGCATTTACCGCATATTGCAATGACTTTAATGATGATGCTGCTTTGTGCGGGCTGTCACTCGGTGCGGTACTGGCGCTGAATTACGCTATTGACAATCCCGAAAAGGTCAAAAGCCTTGCTCTTATTGCGCCGCAGTATAAAATGCCAAAAGGTATGCTGCGGTTTCAGAACTTCATCTTTCGGTTTATGCCGAAGTCGATGTTCAACGAAACAGGATTTGCAAAGAGCGATACATATCGCTGTGCAGGTCGATGATGAGTCTGGACTTCTCCGGCTCGATGAACGGGATATCCTGCCCGACGCTGATACTGCACGGAGAAAAAGACAAAGCCAACAGCAAAGCGGCTGCCGAGATCGCAGGAAGGATAAAAAACGCAAAATTGCAGGTAATCGGCTGCTCAGGTCACGCGGTCAACATTGACGCACCGGAGCGACTTGCGGAAATAATTCATACATTTACAGTTACAGCAGAGTAGATATACCTCGCTGTTTTTATTTCACAACATAAAAAGTGTGTTTCAAGCCAAAACGCTAAATTTAACTTCTAAACAAATAATATGATATACGAATAGCGCAGAGAAAATCCGTTGCTTGTTTTCAAGGAGGCTATTACGAAATCAAAGGGCTTCATGAAGCTGAACAGCGATCTCAGACCGCTGCTCGTAGTGGGCGATATTCACGAGATACTGCTCGCTCCGGACGGTGGATAATACGATAATTGAATTTTCTTCCAATCTGTGGTATAATGATATCACTAACATAACAGGCGGTGAAACCATTGAAGCGAAAGACCACAAAAGAGATACTTGCCGAGTCATTCCGGGAACTTGCGGCAGAAAAACGCATCGACAAGATAACCATAACCGAGATAACAAATAACTGCGGAATGTCGCAGCCGACCTTCTATAATCATTTCAAGGACAAGTATGACCTGATCGTGTGGATATACATTCACGAATCAAGCGAGATCATGATGAAAATCGGCACGGACGGCTATTCGTGGAGAGATACTCTGCTTGAAGGAGCCGAATATTTTGCGGCAAACAGGGAGTATATGATCAATGCGCTGCGACACACAAGTGGTCATGACTCATTCACTGTGTATGTCAGGAAAGTCAATATTGAACTGATGCTTGCGGAAGTCCGCAAAAAGCTGATGACGGAATATATCCCCGATGAGATATACGGTATGATAGAGATATATGTTTACGGCACTGTTCAGCATATGCTGGAATGGCTAATGGGTAATATGGAGCTTTCTCCCGAAAAGGTCGCCGGAATATGGGAGCGCAGTTT
>CAMVBT010000241.1 GCA_947165805.1 uncultured Clostridia bacterium | reverse complement strand
ACTTCCCTATATAACAGAGTAAAGCTGTCATTCAACGGTGTGACCGGAGAGATACCGGACGCTGAAACGCTGCTTGCGCGGTACAGAGAAGGCGACAGCACTGCCGCTGATATACTCGGACCGCTGTATTTCCAGTACGGGCGCTATCTGCTGATATCGTCGTCGCGTGAGGGCTCGCTCCCCGCAAATCTACAGGGCGTATGGAACGAGAGCAACACTCCTCCGTGGTGCTGTGACTATCACATCAACGTAAATCTCCAGATGAATTACTGGGGCGCGTACAACACAAATCTTGCCGAGACCGCAAAGCCGCTGGTCGATTACCTTGAAAGCCTCCGGGCTCCGGGGCGTGTGACGGCGAGGGAGTATTACAATATCGCTTCCGACGCCGGCCACCCGGAAAACGGCTGGATAGCGCACACACAGTCGAATCCGTTCGGCTGGACATCTCCGGGCTGGGATTTCTACTGGGGCTGGTCGACCGCGGCAGTGGCATGGCTCATGCTAAATATCGCCGAACACTTTGATTTCACACAGGACGTCGACTATATGATGAAGCGGATATATCCGATAATGCGTGAAGCGGCGCGCTTCTATACAAAGTGGCTGATATGGGACGGGAAGCAGCAGAGACTTGTTTCCTCGCCGACCTATTCGCCGGAGCACGGTCCCGTTACGATAGGCAACACCTACGAGCAGTCGCTGATACTTGAATTTTATGAGAGCTTCCTGCGTTTGTCGCACAATTTCTGTGACGAAGAGGACGACGGGCTCCGTGACAAGGTGGAGGAGCAGGTAAAGCTGCTGAGACCGTTCTCGGTGAGCAGGACAGGTATGCTCAAGGAATGGTTCGAGGAAGACGAGCCGGACTTCGACCGCTCGAAGATACAGAAGAATCACCGTCATTTATCTCACCTTATGAGCCTGTACCCGGGCAGTCGCATAAACAGCGGCACTCCGGAGCTGATGAACGCCGCGATAGCCACGATGAACGACCGCGGCGACGAATCGACGGGCTGGGCGAGAGCATACAAGGTGAACCTGTGGGCGAGGACCGGCGACGGAGAGCGCGCATACAAGCTGCTGCGCGGACTTCTTACCGACTGCACATATCCGAATCTGTGGGATTTCCACCCGCCGTTTCAGATAGACGGAAACTTCGGAGGAAGTGCCGGAATAGCGGAAATGCTGCTCCAGAGCCATGAGTGGCACAACACGGAGGGTGAGTATACGATAAATGTACTCCCCGCGATACCCGAAAGGTGGGCTTCCGGCAGCTTCGAGGGGCTCTGTGCACGCGGAGGATTCGAGGTCTCCGCAAGGTGGACGGAACATAAGGTCACTGAGATACGGGTAAAGTCACTGTCAGGTGAATGGGCTTCGGTAAAAACCGACTTGACGGAAGTGACCGATGAAGCAGGGAACAGAACGGAATTCCGCCACAGCGACGGTCTGCTCGTGTTTGGTACCGAACCGGGAAAAACATATATAATTAAATAAATTCATAAAACGGGAAAGGGATTTCTTATGTCGGAAAAACTTTTCAATGACAATTGGAGCTTCATGCTGAAAGAGGTCGGCTCCGAACTGTCCGACGCGCTGGCTGAGCAGGAATGGCACGATGTTGAGGTGCCGCACGACTGGCTCATCGGCGACACACATAATCTGTACAGAGCAGGCGACGGCTGGTACAGAAAGAAGTTCACGATAAACGCGCTTACGACTGACGATACATATATCCTGCGCTTCGACGGTGTTTACATGGACAGCACCGTATATGTGAACGGGGAAGCAGCCGGGGGCAGGGAATACGGATATTCCTGCTTTTCGCTCGATATCACCGACAAGCTCCGCGAGGGAGAGAATGACATATATGTCAGAGTTCGTTTTCAGGCTCCAAACTCCCGCTGGTATTCCGGCGCGGGCATTTACAGAAGCGTTTACCTGCGGAAAACATCAAAAACTCACATAGAGGAGAACGGTGTTTACATCTCCGCGCGCAAATACGGCGACACAGACAAGTGGATCGTTATTATAGAGACCGAAAGCTCCGGCGCGGACTGCGTCGTGAAGCATCGTGTCCTCGACAGTTTGGGCAGAAAATGCGCCGAAGTGTCCGGAAAACAGACCGGCGGATTTTCCCGTTCCGCGTTCTATGCCGTAAATCCGGGTCTCTGGGACACCGAGGATCCTGTCTCTTACAAGCTGGTAACAGAGCTTTACAGGGACGGCCAAGCCGTGGATTTGGCAGAGAACGTGTTCGGCTTCCGCACGACGGAATTTGACCCGGACAGGGGCTTTATCCTCAACGGCACGCCTATGAAGATACAGGGCGTATGTATGCACCACGACCTCGGTGCTCTCGGCTCGGCGATGAATATAAACGCCGCGCGCAGACAGCTTAAAATACTGAAAAGCTACGGCGTGAACGCTGTAAGGACATCACACAATATGCCCGCGCGTGAGATCATAGACCTGTGTACCGAAATGGGAATCATGGTGGACAGCGAATTCAGCGATATGTGGGAGATACCCAAGACTGAATTTGATTACGCGCGTTTCTTCACCGAGCATTACAGCGAAGACGTAAAGAGTTGGATAACACGCGACAGGAACGCTCCCTGTGTCATTATGTGGAGCATAGGCAACGAGATACTCGATACTCACATGAACGAGCACGGCCTTGAGATCGCGAAGCTCCTGAAGCATGAGGTAGATATACATGACAAGTACGGCAGTGCCGTATGTACGATAGGCTCAAACTATATGCGCTGGCAGAACGCCCAGAAGGTGGCTGATCTCTTAAAGATCGCGGGCTATAACTACTCCGAGGATCTGTATGACGGACATCATGAAGCCTATCCTGACTGGTTCATCTACGGCAGCGAGACCGCCTCAACAGTCCGCTCCCGCGGGATATTCCATTTCCCCGCAGATAAGTCGATACTCACGCACAGCGATATGCAGTGCTCCGATTACGGTAACAGCGTAGTCGGCTGGGGCAAAGCGTCCGAAAAGGCACTCATTGACGACCGCGACAGGGAATACTGCGGCGGACAGTTCGTATGGACGGGCTTCGACTATATAGGCGAGCCGACACCATACAGCACGAAGAACTCATATTTCGGCATAGTCGATACGGCGGGCTTCCCGAAGGAATCCTACTATCTGTACAAAGCGGTATGGGCAGGGAAGAAGGTCGACCCGTTCGTACACATTATGCCGTACTGGGATCACAACATAGGCGAGGAGATCGCCGTAAGGACATACTCGAATATGAGCGATGTTGAGCTTATGCACAACGGCAGGAGCCTCGGCAGACAGCACGTTGATTTCAGACACGGCGACAGGTTTTATTGTGAGTGGAATATCCGTTTCAGAAAGGGCTCGATAACCGCTATAGCTTACGACGAGGACGGCAACGAGGCTGCGCGTGACACGATATGCTCCTTCGAGGACGCGGAAAGCATCGACGCGACTCCCGACAAGTACCTGATGAATGCCGACGGCAGAGACCTCATTTTCATCGAGATAAACGTCGTTGACAAGAACGGCATAACCGTTGCAAACGCCCGCAACAGAATAAAGGTAGATGTAGAGGGTGCGGCGCGTCTTGTCGGACTCGACAACGGCGACAGCACTGATTACGACAGCTACAAGGGCGACAACCGTCGTCTGTTCAGCGGAAAGCTCCTCGCGATAATACAGGCTACCCTTGAACCCGGCGAGATAACCGTAACGCTGAAAAGCGAGGGACTCTGGGGCAAGGTGCTGACCTTCACATCGCTCGAGTGTGAGAAGCCCGAGGGCATTTCGGTAGTGCGTGAATACTACCCGAAGGTGACCGAAGAATACCGTAAGGAGATACCTCTCCGCAAGATCGAGCTTTATTCGACGCGCAGTGTTCTGGAGCCCGATAACGCGACGGCAGGCATCACGGCGAAACTGTTCCCCGAAAATGCGGACTACAAGGATATCGAATATATCTGTATGCTTCCGAACGGAACGCCTATAGGTCTCTCCGAGCTGGAGCTCACCGATTACGGCGCGAAGATAACCGCAAAAGGCGACGGGGCCTACATAATAAGGGCAATGAGCAGGAACGGCACGGATACCCCACAGATAGTTTCCGAGATAAATATGTCCAACGCGGGCTTCGGAAGCTTCCTGCATGACCCGTATTCGTTTGTTTCGACGGCTCTCGCGGCATTCAGCAGCAAGCCGTACAATCTCGCGGAAAAGGGCTCGGTGCATACGGGCGGCGAAAGGTTCGTACTCGGCTTTGACAACATCGACTTCGGCAGCGCAGGTACGGAGAAGATCATTCTCAACTGCGGAGTCGGTC
>CAMVBT010000240.1 GCA_947165805.1 uncultured Clostridia bacterium | reverse complement strand
GACGATAAAGGACGGTCTCTACAACAAGAAAAAGGTATATTTCACAGACCATACCTCGTCGCAGATACTGAGTGTTTTCTCATCGACTGAAAAGGCTGCGGATTACGCCTTCCTGAAAAAAGGAACGAGCATACTTGTCACGGGTAAGGCGTTCAATGATTCATATTCTCATGAGTTCATTGTAGAGCCCTATTCTATCATGCGCGTGCAGACGATAGAAAAGGCCGATGTCGCGGAGGAAAAGCGCGTAGAGCTCCATATGCACAGCAATATGTCCGATATGGACGCCCTGACACCTCCGGGTGATCTTGTCATGCAGGCATACAAATGGGGGCACCCGGCGGTCGCGATCACCGATCACGGCAACGCGCAGGCTTTCCCGGAAATAATGACCACCGTTGACAATATCCGCCGCTCCGATCCCGATACGAAGTTCAAGCCCATATACGGTATGGAAGCTTATTTTGTGAACAACGAGGCTCCGCTTATCGAGGGCTGCACAGAACGTACCGTCGAAGACGATATAGTGATTTTCGATGTAGAGACCACAGGCTTTAATCCCAACACCTGCCGTCTTACGGAGATAGGCGCGGTAAAGCTCCGCGACCTTGAAGTCGTGGAGGAGTTCCAGACCTTCGTAAACCCTGAACAGCATATTCCCGATGAAATAACAAAGCTCACCGGCATAACCGATGAAATGGTCAAAGATGCTCCCAAGGAAAAGGAAGCAGTCGAGAGGTTCATGAAGTTCTGCGGAGACGCGCCTGTGGCGGCGCACAACGCGAAATTCGATATGTCGTTCATCTCCGCGGTCAGTGAGCGTCATCGTATCGGCTATCACCCGCATTCCATAGACACTCTCGCTATGTGCAGGTCACTGATCTCCAACATCAAGAACCACAAGCTCGATACTGTTGCGGATTACTTCGGACTCGGAGACTTCGATCATCACCGCGCCAACGAAGACGCGAGAATGCTGTCGCTGATCTATCAGAAGCTTATCGCGGAGAGCCGCAAAGGAAGAGAGATCAGAAAACTCGGTGACCTCAATTCCATAATCGGTACTGACGTAAAGAAAATGCCGATGTATCACATGGTAATACTTGTAAAGAACAACCGCGGTCTCAAAAACCTGTATCAGCTCATAGGTCTTTCCAACCTCAGCTATTTCAGGAGCAGACCCCGTATACCAATGTCGGAACTGAAGATGCACCGTGAGGGTCTGATAATAGGAAGTGCCTGTGAGGCGGGTGAACTCTATCAGGCAATAGAGAACAACAAGGAAGAAGAAACGATAGAGCATATCGCGAAATTCTACGATTATCTCGAAATACAGCCGACCTGCAACAATCACTTCCTTATCGACAAGGGCATAGTCAGATCGGAGCTTGCGCTGCGCAGCATAAACAAGCGTATATGTGATCTGGGCGAAAAGCTCGGGATACCGGTAGTTGCCACCTGCGACGTGCATTTCATGCGCAAGGAAGATATGATCTACCGCGAGATACTGAAAGCCGGTCAGGGCTATGATGACGCGGATAAACAGCCTCCTCTCTATTTCCGCACTACGAACGAGATGCTTGAGGAATTTGAATATCTTGGCAATGAAAAGGCAAAAGAAGTAGTTATCGACAATCCGCGCATGATAGCAGATATGATCGAGTACATACGTCCGATACCCAAAGGGACATACACTCCGTCTCTGCCCGGCGCGGAGGAAGAACTCCAGAAGCTCTGCTGGGACAGAGCAATGGAATGGTACGGCTACAACGGTGAGATACCGGAGATCGTAAGAACAAGGCTCGATAAAGAACTGACATCTATCATAAAATGCGGATTTGCCGTGCTTTACATGATCGCGCAGAAACTGGTGGCGTTCTCCGAGAAGAACGGCTATCTGGTAGGTTCGAGAGGCTCGGTCGGTTCGTCATTCGTTGCCATAATGTCCGGTATTTCGGAAGTCAATCCGCTTGCTCCGCACTACCGCTGCAAGAAGTGCCGCTACAGCGAATTCCTCACCGACGGTTCATACGGCTCGGGGTTTGACCTTCCCGAGAAGAACTGCCCGAACTGCGGCGAACCGATGTTCCGCGACGGTCACGATATCCCGTTCGAGACATTCCTCGGCTTCCACGGAGACAAAGAGCCCGATATAGACCTCAACTTCTCCGGAGAAGTACAGAGCAAGGTGCATAAGTACACCGAGGAGCTGTTCGGCGCCGACCACGTTTTCAAGGCCGGTACCATAAGCGCGGTGCAGGACAACAAGGCTATCATGTACGTCAAAAAGTACCTCGAAGAGAAGGGAATGAACGTCAACAACGCCGAGCTGATGCGCCTTGCTAACGGTATGCTCGGTGTAAAGAGCACAACCTCACAGCACCCCGGCGGAATGGTCGTTGTTCCCGACGATTATGACATCTTCGATTTTACCGCTGTTCAGCATCCTGCCGACAAGACCGAGGGAAACACGGTAACAACACACTTCGATTTCAATGCGCTGCATGATACGATACTCAAGCTCGATGAGCTCGGTCATACCAATCCAACGCTCTACAAGCATCTTGAAGACCTGACCGGAATGAAGATATCAGAGGTCTCGACTTATGACCCGCTGGTGTACAGCCTGTTCTCATCTCCGGAAGCTCTCGGAATAGACGCGGCTGAGACCGGCATAAAGACAGGTACATACGGACTGCCTGAATTCGGTACGGATAACGCGATAGGGATGCTTATGGAAACAAAGCCCCGCAATTTCTCCGACCTTCTCCAGATATCGGGTCTGTCTCACGGTACTGGAGTATGGCGAGGCAATGCCCGTGACCTTATCATGGACGGCACCTGCACGATAAGTGAGGTCATCGGTACCCGTGACAATATCATGACTTATCTGATGCACCACGGCCTTGACTCGGGACTTGCGTTCAAGATTATGGAGATCACCCGAAAGGGCAACGCCAAAAAGAAATTTGACGATACGATCTATCAGGCTTTCAAGGACAACAATATACCCGAATGGTATGTCGAGAGCTGCAAGAAGATCGAGTATATGTTCCCGAAGGCTCACGCCGCCGCGTATGTAACTGCGGCTGTAAAGCTCGGCTGGTTCAAGATACACAGGCGCATGGAATTCTATGCGGCAGTGCTCGCGATGGAAACCGAAAGACTCGATATGAACCTGCTGCTGAAGGGCAAGGAAGCGGTAAAGCAGAAGATGCAGCAGCTTCTTGTCACCGACGAACAGACCGACAAGTCGGCGAAGAAGAAGTACGAATCCATAAAGATAGCTTATGAGGCGCTGTGCCGCGGTATAACGTTCCTGCCGGTCAACTACAGGACATCACAGGCCACAGGGTTCAATATCGAGGGTGACTCGCTCCGCCTGCCGTTCAGTATAGTCGACGGCTGCGGAGAGACAGCCGCGAAGGCTCTTTATGACGGCATACACAGCATCGACCTTGTAAGCATTGAAGACCTTACAAGCATACCGGGCATCAATTCGAGCGTTCTGGACAAGCTGGAGGCAGTCGGTGCGTTTGAGGGACTTCCGAAATCAGCACAGGTATCATTCTTTGATATGTAATACAGGAGGAAAAAATGGAAAATGTTTTAAAGGATCTCTACGGTACTGTTGTAGAGAGAAAAAATGAAAAGCAGGAGGGCTCGTACACCTGTTACCTTTTTGAAAAGGGCATAGACAAGATACTCAAGAAGTGCGGTGAGGAATGCACCGAAATGGTCATAGCCGCAAAGAACAAGGACAACGACGAGCTGAAGAATGAGATCGCCGACCTCATGTATCACATCATGGTAATGTGCGTTGAACGCGGGCTCTCATGGGAGGAAGTCGAGGCTGTGCTTGCCGAGCGCAGCAACAAGACCGGCAATCTGAAAAAGTTCCATACCGTAGATAAAAACTCATAAAAACATTCGACCCCACCGGGTATCTCCGATGGGGTCGGTCTGTATTTCACTTCAATAAAGAAAACTCATATACTCTTCAATGCATCGACTACCTCTTCGGTCAGCTCAAGATTGTCTTTTATTTTATCCGTTAATGACAGCTCATCAAAGGGAATAAGATCATTGTGGATCTTGGCAGAATTTCTGATCGTCTTAACTTTATTCCAGATCTCTTTTTTATCCTTTTCAAGTTTTTCCTTCTTTTCCTTGAGTTTGGATTTTGTGTCCTGATCTATAGTCTCTGATGAAAGCTGGCCTTTTATCTCCTTTATCTCAAATAAAAGCCTTTCGTTTTCACTGATAAGTCCTTTGAGCGTTCCGTTGGAATCGTTCCTGTAGCCGAGAGTCCTTGTGTACATATTCCAGCGCATATGCACATATGCTTTCCAGAGATTTT
>CAMVBT010000239.1 GCA_947165805.1 uncultured Clostridia bacterium | reverse complement strand
CTTTGTACTTTGAGGTGTCCAGCTTGTCGAAGGCCTCGATGATCTCGTCCACCGACGGTTCATGCTCCAGCCACAGGCTGTCGTTCTCGCCGACCGTCTCGTCGTTATGACGTATGCAGAATGTGCAGTTGCAGGGGCATTTATTGGTGATGTTCGCGTACAGCGCCCCGTTAAGATCGTAGAATATCTTCATTGCTTTCATTGTCATTTCCTCTTTTCCCGCTTAATCCGCGTACATTATCCTGCCTGTTTCGGTGTCTATCTTCGCCCTGCCGCTGCGGACGGAGTGAGCTATGCCCATTGACACGGCGAGCTCGCCCGCCTCGGTGGTGCGTGACGCACCGAAGGTCTGTACCGTGTTCTTCACGAGCTCCGGCCTTTCGAGGCTTATGGAGCTGCGCAGTATATCAACGACTGCCGCGCCGATCTCCTCGGTAGCCACGTCGTCGAGCTTACGCTTCTCGCCGCCCGGAGCCGTGCCGCGGAACTCCGTGTAATCCGCGGGCTCCTGATCCGCGCGCCATACGAACACCAGCTCGCCGCGCATCGTCTTTTTCAGCTCCATGCCGTCAAAGACCTCCGCGAACCGCGCTTCCGCCTTTGCGCTCATCTTCGGTACTGCGAACGCCCCGAGAACTCGGTGGAGCAGTATGTTCCTGCTGACCGGAGCCTCGGCGTTCACGATATCCGTTATGATCCGCTTTATCTGTGTGTCGGAGCTCCTGTCGTAGTAATACTCCGGGTCGCCGGCGTTCTCCGGGATATACGGCGTGTAGTAAACGAGGGCTGCCGATCCCGCGGGCTCTTCCCGCTCAAACTTTATCTCACGTTTCGCGGGAGCGTTGTCTTCGACGATTGCCTCACCGCTGCGGTACGCTTCAAGTGTACGGTTTATCTCGTCGGTAAGGTACGCCAGCACCTTTCCGGGGTTGTCGAGCCAGTCGAGGATATGGACATTCAGTATCTTCCAGCCGAGACCCGTCAGCACCGACGGCTGCACTATATTGCGGTCGCGGGCGTTTGTCAGCTCGAAGTTCCCGCGGCTCTCGCACATTATGCCGAGCAGGTATGTACCCTCGCTGTCGGGGTTCACTATGCCTATGTCTATCTTGTAGTCGGACTGTCCTATGCCGCGCTTCACTTCAAAGCCCGCGCCGCGCAGAGCTTCCGCCACCGTGTCCGCAAATGCCGCGTTATCCTTCTTCACGGTGCCGGAGGTCTTTCTCACCGGCAGCGCGGAATTGCCCTTGGCGGCAAATTCAAGGAAGCCGCGGAGCCCCGCCACTCCCTCGGAGCGTGAGCGCGCAGTGTCTATCTGCTCGGGGCGGATAGTCGAGAATACGATCATTTCCTTTCTTGCGCGGGAAATGGCAACATTCAGTCTTCGCCAGCCGCCGTCCTGATTGACGGGTCCGAAGTTCATCGAGACCTTGCCGTCCTTGTCGGGGCCGTAGCCTATGGAGAACAGTATAACGTCGCGCTCGTCGCCCTGTACGTTCTCGAGGTTCTTGACGAGTATCGGCTCATACATCTCGTTGGCCGCCTGTTCGAGCTCCGGGTTTTTGCGGAGCTCATCGGCTATCATATCGTCAATGAGTATCTGCTGTATGATATTGAAAGTTACAACGCCTATACTGTCCTTGCGGAGCACGGGGTCTGACAGGCGGCGGACGATCTCCGCCGTGACAGCCTCCGCCTCAGCGCGGTTCTGCTTTGAGCCTCCCTTGTCGTAGAAGCCTTCGACGTGCACCCAGTTGACCTTGGAAACAAGGTCGTCGGGCGACGGGAACGTGCGCAGGCTGTTGTCGTAGAAGCGGCTGTTGCTGTACGAGATAAGGCTCTCGTGGCGCGAGCGGTAATGCCAGAGCAGATGTCTCTGCGGCATGGCAAGCGCAAGACAGTCGTCCAGCACGCTCTCGAGGTCTTCCTTCTCGATGTTCTCCTCGTCGGTATGGTCGGTGGTGAAGAACGAGGTCGGCGGGAGCTGTCTCGGGTCGCCGACTACGACCACGTTCTCGCCGCGCGCTATCGCTCCGACGGCTTCGCTGGTCGGGAGCTGTGAAGCCTCATCGAACACGACGAGGTCGAACTTTGGGTAGGACGGGTCTATATACTGCGCGGCTGAAATGGGGCTCATCAGCATACACGGGCAGAGCCTTCCGAGAAGGTTCGGTATGCTGTCGAAGAGCTTGCGTATCGACATTCCCCTGCCGCCGCTCTTTATCGCCTTCTGGAGTATCGCCAGCTCGGAGGAATTCGCCGTTCTGCCGCCCGACGCATCGGGCACTCTCGCGGACAGTCTCGCCGCCAGCTCCTCTATGGTCAGCTCCTCGAAGCGCGCCGAGAAGTTGCGGTATTTGTCGATCGTGCGCTCGAATTCCGCGCCCTGGAACGACTTCAACAGCGGCTCGGAGCTTACCGCTCGGGATATAACGGACTTGCAGACAGCCGCCGTGAGCGCGGGCTTCAGGCTGTTTTCGTCGAGAGAGCCGTTCCTGTAAGCGTCGGCGGCGGGCTTGAGACCGAGCATATTCATCTTTCTGATGCTGTTTTCGAGCACTGCCCTGTCGCGCAGGCTCTCCGCCGCTGCGCAGTAACCGCGGGTCTCGTTCGCTATGCTGCCGAACAGGTCGGCGCCGCCGCATACGCCAAGCACATCGGCGGAAAATTCGTTCTTCATGCGCGAGCAGTCAGCCAGCATATCCGCGTAGCGAGCCTGCGCATCACCGAGAGCGGCTCTTGCCGCGGGGTCGGAGGCGTGGGCTATGACGGCGCTCCGGAATTCCGGCTGCGCGTCGAGCATCATGTTGCGTATGTCGAAGGACGCGGGAACTGCCGTTTTCAGCTTCGGGAACGCGGTGTTGATGCCGCGCCAGTATTCGCCGAGATACTTCGTCACCATGGGGTCGGCGGAGTTCAGCGACGCGGCGAGCTGACGGTATTCGGACAGAGTACCGAGTATCTGTACTATGTTATCCTTCGTGACGAAATTCGGGTCTTTCGCGTAGACCGCGAGCTCCTTGACCTGCTTGCCGGAGCCGATAGCCTTGCTGATGAAGTTGCTCTGCTGCGTCTTTTTCCAGTTCAGCAGAGCCGCGTCCGGGTCGTAGTTCCATACGCTCGGCTCGAATCTGACCGAATAATCGCCGTATATCGTCATCAGACGCAGTCCGCTGTCTATGAGCTTTTCCATTTCCCCGCGCGCGGAAGCGGGATCATCGCCGTTGACTATACCGCCGAGGATAAGCTCCTGACCGCTCACCGCGTTCAGCAGCCCGAAAGCACCGTCAATGCCTTTCTTGTCCGAGGGCATCGGGCAGCCGAGAGCCGCGCCGAGCTTCGTGTATGCTTCGGCGGCGGAAGCGGCCTTGCCGCAGAGCTGTTCGGACAGCGCAGCGAACGCGCTTCTTATCTCTATCGTGTATTCGGTAAGGCAGACGTTCCTGAGCGGCGAGTTTTTCAGTCCGCCGAGGTCCTTCCCGGCAGCCGCGGTATCACCCGCAGCCTCCGTCCACGCGGCATAGTCCGCCGCGGATGCGCTGTTCACATAATCGCCGTCCAGCGTAAGTCTGCCGTCGTATGCCTTTACAGCCTCATACTGCGCTACCGCGTCATATACCGACATTCCCGCGGCACGCTCCCTGTACAGCGCCGACATAGTGTCGTTGAGCTCGACGCGCAGAGAGTGGAGCTTTTCAGCCGTGCGGGCGTATTCCTCGGGAGACTTGATACGGCTCATTCCGAGAGCTTCCTCAAGCTGTGAAAGTACGGCGCGTTTCTGAGCCTTGTTGGAATGGAGCTCAAGGCAGAACGCGTCGAGCCCTATCTTTTTCAGTCTCTTCTGCACTACCGACAGAGCCGCCATTTTTTCAGCCACGAACAGTACCGACTTCCCCTGAAACAGAGCGTTCGCTATCATGTTCGTTATCGTCTGGGATTTTCCCGTTCCGGGAGGTCCGTGCAGCACGAAGCTGCGCCCGAGAGACGCTTCATAGACCGCCGCGAGCTGCGATGAATCGGCGCTCATAGGCACCGCCATATCCGCGGGCATCAGCTTTTCGTCAAGGCCGTGCGGCGTGAGCTCGATCTCCTCGTCCTCCCACTCGGTCTTTCCCGACATAAGGCTCGCAACGACCTTGTTCTTCGCGAGGTCTTCGGAGCGGTTGCGTATGTCGTTCCACATGATGAAGCGGCTGAACGAGAACTGACCGAGGAAGGCTATCTCCTCGATGTCCCAGCGCTTCTTCGACATGACTGCCTGCCGCACCGTGCTGAACACCAGCGGCAGATCGACGCCCTTTTCGTCGGTCGGCAGCGGGTCGAGGCCGTTTATCGCTATGCCCTGATCCTGCCGCAGCAGCTCCAGCAGCGTTATATTCATCTGCGTTTCCTCTCCGCGCACACGCAGAGAGTA
>CAMVBT010000238.1 GCA_947165805.1 uncultured Clostridia bacterium | reverse complement strand
ACGATGTTGCTCACGGAGCGGGACTTGCGGTGATAATGCCTGCGTGGATGGAGTATGTGCATGGTCATAATGTTATGCGATTCTGTCAGATGGCAACGAGAGTATTCGGCTGTCAGATGAATTACGAAGATCCCGAAGTTACCGCACTTGAGGGCATACGCAGGTTCCGTTCGTTTCTGAAAAGCATCGGTATGCCGATAAACTTCACGGAACTCGGCGCGAAGGAAGAAGATATCCCGACGCTCGTTGAGAAATTCGGCATAGGTGACGGCACGACCGGCGGCTTTATGAAACTGAACAGGAACGACATTACCGAGATATACCGGATAGCGGCACACGCTTCGCTTTAAGGAGGACTTATGAAAATACTTTTTATCGGCGGTACGAGAACGATCAGCATGGCGATAACGCGTCTGCTGGCAGAGCGCGGCGACGAGCTTTATCTGCTCAACCGAGGAAACAGAAATTCGGGATTGCCCGAAAACGTTAAGATCATCAACTGTGATATAAATGACGAGAAAGCTGCCGCCGAAAAACTTGCGGGAATGGAATTCGACTGTGTCGGCGAGTTCATCGGATTTGTACCTTCTCAGCTCGAACGGGACTTCCGGCTCTTCGCTGGAAAGACGAAGCAGTTCATTTATATAAGCTCCGCGTCGGCGTACAGAAAGCCGATGCAGGGATATGTCATAACCGAGGAAACTCCGCTTGAAAATCCGTACTGGGAATATTCCCGCAACAAGAAAGCCTGTGAGGAATATCTTTTTGAGCGGTACAGGAACGACGGCTTTCCCGTAACGATAGTTCGTCCGAGCCACACATATGACGAGCGCAGCGTCCCGCTCGGCGTACACGGAAAAAACGGAAGCTGGCAGGTCGTAAAGCGCATAAAGGAAGGCAAGCACGTGATAATACACGGTGACGGCACATCACTCTGGACGATAACACACAACAGCGACTTTGCGAAAGCTTATGTCGGGCTCATCGGAAATCCCGACGCTATCGGCGAAGCGTTCCATATCACCACGGACGAAAGTGTCAGCTGGAACGAGATATACAGATATATCGCAGACGCGCTCGGCGTTACGCTTAAGCCGTACTATGTTTCGTCAGAGACGCTCGCGGCGCTCGGAAAAGACTATGATTTTACAGGAAGCCTTATCGGAGACAAGGCTTGCTCGGTGGTATTCGACAACTCGAAGGTGAAGAAGCTCGTGCCGGACTTCAAGGCAACGGTCACCGCGCGTGAGGGCATACGCAGGACAGTGGAGTATGTGCTTGCGCACGAAGAATGTCACCGTGACGACGAGGAATTCGACAAATGGTGTGATGATGTCATTGCGGCAGTTGAGAAGATGAAGGAGAATTTCAATGGTTGACGTAAAAGGAAAATGGGCGTTCATAACGGGTGCGGCAAGAGGAATAGGATACGGCGCGGCGAAATTTATGTCTGAGCGCGGGTGCAATCTGATACTGCACGGAAGAACTCCGGAGCATTGTGCGAAGGTACTTGATGAAATTAAAGAGCTCGGTGTTGAAGCTTACGCGGTTGGCGCGGAATTCTCCGACCTTTCGCAGGTGGAGAAGATGCTCGCGGAGATAGACGCTCTCGGAAAACCGGTTGACATTGTGCTGAACAACGCGGGTATCCAGGTCGCATACCGCACGGAATATCTTAAGACACCCGCTGAGGATTACGAAAAGAGTTTTCTGATAAACACGATCGCCCCGATGATGATCGTATATCATTTTCTGCCGAAGATGCACGAACGCGGCTTCGGGCGCATCGTAAACACGACGAGCGGCATACGTCTCGAACCCGAACAGGCGGGTTACTCAGCAAGCAAAGCGGCTCTCGACAAGGTGACTATGGATCTCGCGTCCAAGGTCAACGGCACGAATGTTTGTATCAACATCACCGACCCAGGCTGGTGCAGGACGGATCTTGGCGGTCAGCACGCACCGAACGCGCCCGAAAGCTCACTGCCCGGAGTTGTGGTCGGCGCGTTCGTGGACGACAAGAGATCGGGAAGGAATTTCAGCGCAGGAAATTTTTATGGTATGACCCTCGAACAGGCTGTTGAACATGCGGAGAAACACATTCCGAATTATACCGGGTCAGTCGGTTTCTGAAAGCAGCTTGATGCCCCGGTGATTGTGGTGGGTCGTGGCTTTACCCCGATGAGATAGATTGCTGAAATAAGACGATTTATTTTATCGTAGCTTATAAAAGGCTCTGTACCGCATTATTAAGCGGGTCAGAGTCTTTTTTAGTTATTGAATACGGCTATACGGGTATGGTGTGTCCATATGGGATGTTTACAGTTGTAGTTATCGTTGAGTGACCTAACGCTCCCGACACGGTGGCTGCGTCCACGCCCTCATTGATGAGAGCTGAAGCATAGAAGTGTCCGAACAATATGAAAAGACATTTATGAAGGCATAGCCTCACAACTGTCTATAAATACGTTAAAACGGTGCTGTTGATTGAATCTGTTGACATGGAACTTTATCCGGAAGCCAGACGGCATACAGTTAAGGTATATGTCCACCATACAATTATCGTGAACTAACACCTTTTTCAGCATCTCACCATAGACCTTTGTGCTGTCAATGTTCATTTCAGCAGTCTGATTCACCAGAGCAATGTAGTTTTTGATGGCATCAAGCTGCCGTTTGTGACTCTCAGCTACATTCTGTCTTGAAGCAATGGTTTCTGAAATCCTACTAATTTCATCGTCGTAGTATGCCGTCTGCTGCTTCAATTCTTCCTTTGTTATGAGTTCGTCAAGCATAAGGTCGATAGCTTTTTCAACATCTGCATCAAAAACTATATTTTTTTATTAAAAAAGCATGAATTCACCTCAATCCGTTTTCTTATTCTAACACATCACAGTATAAAACTTTTATTTATCGGAGATCGAAAAGCTGAGAAAAATATCAATACAAACGGCACTGTTAATGAGAATATGACCGCAGTTATCGAGAATATCACAGCAGGAGCCACAGCCCGAAAAAGAACAGTTCAAGTCAACCATATATTCCCGATATTGACATTTCGTGAGAATCTGATATAATATATTTGATATATTTATTTTGCGGGGTCAATATACCTTCTTCCTGACACCCCGCAAAAAGATGTTGAAAGGCAGGCATACTATGGAAACCTTGCGAAATATTATCTGAGTCTGCTTGTCGCAGGCACACACATTCCTGAAAACAGACTTCATTGCAGAGCTCGATAAAGCGGCGCGTAAGGAAGGCTACAGCATCGTTGTCTTCAACAGCTCGATGGATTATTACTGGGAGCAGAACGGGAGCAACATTTCGGGCCGCATATATGAGCTGATACGATATGATAAGCTTGCCGCCGTTGTGATACTTGCGGGAGACCTGCACGACACGCAGCTTCAGGAAGAGATCATACATAACGCGAATATCCGTAAGATACCCGTTATCTGGCAGGGCGGGCCTCACCCCGGCTGCATGAGTATCCGCTGTGACTATGAGGACGCGTATAAAAGCATCATTTGTCATGTTGTGCGCGAGCACAAGGCGGCAGACACATTCTTCCTCGCGGGGATAAAGGACGAAGTCAATTCTCAGCTGAGACTGCGCTTCTGGCAGGAGGTCATGACCGAGGAAGGCCTTCCCTGCGGCGAGGACAGGGTCGCTTACGGCAATTATCTCAAATCGGAAGCCGCGCTTATCACGGAAAACGTGATACTTAAACGAGAGCCCGTCCCGCGCGCGATATTCTGCGCAAACGACGGTATGGCTGCCGCCGTCTGTGACACACTTAAAGCAAAGGGGCTCCGCGTTCCCGAAGACACAGTTGTCACCGGATTTGACGGAACGCTTACCGCTTATCTGTCCAAGCCGCAGCTTACGACCTGCGACAGCGACCACAAGGGTCAGGCAGAGCTGATAATGGAACAGATACGCCGTTTCGGCGGGACCGGCGAGGTGGAAACCGTCTGCACACACCCGTTCCGCCCGGTATTTTCGGGCTCGTGCGGCTGTCCCGGGACCGCCGGAGGGCATATCCTCACGGAGCATGATCGACTTTGCCCACCAGAACGGCATCAAGGCGCTCGCAGAGGGCGTTGAGACGCTCGAAGAGCTCAACACGGTGATAGAATGCGGCATCGACCTTATTCAGGGATTTTATACCGGACGTCCCGCGGAAAAACCGCTCGCCGATATCTCCGACGAGGTGCGTAACAGAATGGTCGAGGCCAATCTCCAGATAAACCGCTATGACAAGCAGGCAAAGATATACTTCGCGCAGGACGGCGAGGAAATAAGCCTGCTCGACCTTGCGCTCCAGCGCTATACTGCACTGCTGCTCCGTCAGGAAAGCTATACCCTTAACGGCGAAGCCTCGCACAACATCGACTTCGCGATATACTGCGCCGACGGAGCCAAAGTGCAGCTTACAGTGAACAACATAAATATCAAGGGC
>CAMVBT010000237.1 GCA_947165805.1 uncultured Clostridia bacterium | reverse complement strand
CGCGAACCCCGGAGTTATGACCGTGTTCGTCGCCCCGGTCATGCCGTCCTCGGACAGTTCCGGGACGGCGGCGCCTCCGTACTTGACGTCCGACGCTACCGTCGCGCCGCGGGCTATGCGCTTGCTGCTCCATATCTTCACGCCGCCGCTTATCACGGCGTTCTCGCCTATGACAGCGCCCTCGCCGACCACGGCTCCCTCATAGACCGCTGCTCCGGAGCCAATTTTCGCGTCGGGGCATATCACGCAGTCGTTGAGAGTCGCGTTCTCACCGACGAACGCCCCGTCCATGACTATGGCGTTGTGCAGCTTCGCGCCGTCGGATATATACGCGCCCGAGCCTATGCAGGAGAAGCCCGCCGCCAGAGCTCTCGGCGAGATATGGGCTCCTTTTGCCGTGAAGGTCTCCGGGCTGACCGCGCAGTTTTTCGGGAGCCGGCCGCGCTCCGGGAGCTGCGCCTTTATTTTTCCCGCCATGAGGTCGGCGGTGCATCGCTTGTATGCTGTGATGTCTCCTATATCGCACCAATAGCCGCTTTCCTCGTAGTATCCGAGCTTCATGCCGCGCCGCAGCATCTCGGGGAACACGTCCTTCGCGAAATCGACGGACTTGTCGTCCTCAATGAGCCCGAAGACCTCCGGCGATATCACATATATGCCGGTATTGGCAAGGTCGCTGCGGCAGTTGATGAAGGAGGGCTTTTCCGAGAAGCCCGTGACCTCGCCCTTTTCGCCGAGTATCAGCCCGTATTCGCGCGGGTCGTCCACCGAGCGGACGGCTATTGTCGCGGAGGCTCCCGAGCGCAGGTGGCGCTCATAGATAGCGGCAAGGTCAAAGTCGCACATGGCATCGCCGCTTATCACTATCAGCGGCTCCGTGAAGTCGGCGGCGGCCTTCTTCACGCAGCCCGCCGTGCCGAGCGGCTTATCCTCATAGGACACGAATGTCCGCAGCCTGCCGTATCTGCCGTCCCCGAGAGCGGCTTCGATCTTCTCGCCCTTGTAGCGCACCGCGACGGCGGCTTCTTCACAGCCGCCGCGTTCCAGCAGTTCGAGTATATAGAACAGCACGGGCTTGCCGCACAGCGGCACCAGCGGTTTCGGAAGGTCACAGGTCAGCGGGCGGAGCCGCGTGCCTTCGCCTCCCGCAAGTATCACAGCTTTCATTTATCGTTCCTCCATATAATGTCAACACAGCGGTCAACAGCATAAACTGATATTGAGAATTTATTCTCATCAGGTATAGTATTATTCCACACGAAAGGGTGATTTATTTATGGGATATTCAATAATTCCGCTGGATTCATATACGGCAGCGAGAAAGGCTGTGCGCTATCTCGGTTCCCGCGGCGTTTATGCCCGTGTCGAGAAGACAGGCTCCGGCCCCATGGGGTGCCGCTTCGGGATACGCGTCACAGAATCGCCGGACAAGGTCTGCGGTATGCTTGCTTCGGCGGGCATACGCTGCGGAAACTCGATGCCCGTGCCTCCGCCGCCTCCTCCGCCCCCGCCTCCGTTCCCGCCGCGCCCGCCCCGTCCGCCTCGCCGCGGCCGCAGATGATGTCCGGAGGGCGATAGTGATATGGTATATTTTGACAATGCCGCGACCACCTACCCGAAGCCGCCCGCCGTGCTCGCGGCCATGTCCCGGGCGCTGGTGCGCTACGGCGCGAACCCGGGGCGCGCAGGACACTCAATGTCCATGGAGACCGCCGCCGCGGTGTACGACGCGAGGGAGAAGTGCGCGGAATTCTTCGGCGCGGAGCCCGAGAATACCGTGTTCATGCCGAACTGCACGTTCGCGCTGAATACGGCGATAAAGGGAGTGCTCACCCCGAACTCTCATGCCGTGACCAGCGACATAGAGCACAATGCGGTGCTGCGTCCGCTGTATGCGCTGTCGAAGAGCGCGGGCGTTTCCTATACGTTCGCGGCCACCGGCACCGATGACGAGACAGCCGCCGCCTTCGAGCGCAGCATCAACCGCCGCACAAGAGCGGTGATATGCACCCTCGCCGGGAACGTTACAGGCCGCATAATGCCGGTGCGCCGCATAGCCGACATCTGCCGCAGACACGGGATATGCTTTATAGTGGACGCCGCTCAGGGCGCGGGAGTGATACCGATAAAGCTCTCGGACGGCGTGAACATCATCTGTGCTGCGGGGCACAAGGGGCTTTATGGCCCCATGGGGACGGGGCTTCTGGTGACGGACGGGAAGTACCGGCTGAAAACGCTCGTCGAGGGCGGCACAGGCAGCAACTCGAAGGAGGCCGCCCAGCCCGATTTTCTGCCCGACCGCTTCGAGAGCGGCACGATCAACACCGCGGGCGCGATATCACTGGGCGCGGGCGTGGATTTCGTCAGAGCCCGTGGCATCGACGCGATACGCTCCCACGAGTCCGCTCTTTGCGAGCGCTTCTTCGCGGGAGTGTCCCGTATGCCCGCCGTGAAGCTGTACAGCAGCGCTTTCGATGACAGGTTCGTCCCCGTGATCCCGTTCAATATCGGAGAACTGCCCGCCGAGCAGACCGCAAATATGCTCAGCGACGCGGGTTTTGCGCTGCGCGGAGGCTTTCACTGCGCGTACCCGGCGCATAAGAAGATAGGGACTCCGGAGCAGGGCGCCGTCCGCTTTTCGCCCTCGGTGTTCAACACCCCCGCCGAAGTCTCCGCCCTTGTCCGCGCTGTCGGCCGTATAGCCGCTTCCCTGTAGTCGCTGACGCTCGAGAACGAGAACAAGAGGTCGCTCCGCTTGAGTTGCCTCCGGCGGCCAGCTTTTTGAAAAAAGCTGGGCAAAAACTTTTCAAACGCTTCGCCTTGCAGCGGGGGTAGGTAGTACGCCTGTTACAAGTCCCTGCTATTCACAGTAAAACAATAACTGCTCCTTTTCTTACAAAAGGAGCAGTTATTTTTTACATTCAGCTCCTTACACAACCCGGCAATAAAATACCACTCATAATCGTAAAATTTTATTGTATATTATTAACGATTTTGTTAGTAGAAAATGATGAAATTTGTATAAACGCTTGCAATTTTCTGAAAATGTGATACAATATATTATAGCAAATTATATTTTATTTGCCTAAAACGGGCTGTTTCGCCCCAGACAGGAGGAGCTTATCATGAAGATATTATATGCCGCAAGTGAAGCGCAGCCCTTCGCAGCTTCGGGCGGACTCGCTGATGTTGCCGGATCGCTTCCCAAGGCGCTTGTGGAGGCCGGCCATGAGTGTATGGTAGTTATACCTTATTATTACAATACCATAAAGCCCGAGGTCCGTGAATCCCTGGAATATGTGATGAATTTCTATGTTCCCGTAGGCTGGCGTTCACAGTATTGCGGCGTTTTCACCACCACCCTCAACGGAGTAAAATATTATTTCCTCGATAATGAGTATTACTTCAAGCGTGACTTCGGTCTCTACGGATATTACGACGACGCCGAGAGATACGCGTTCTTCTCGAGAGCCATACTCGAAATGCTCGAGCACCTCGAGATAAAGCCGGATATAATCAATTCCAATGACTGGCAGACCGCGCTTGTTCCGATCTATTACAATATCTACTATAAGTATCACCATAATATGTGGGGCATCCGCAATGTCTTCACGATACACAATATAGGATATCAGGGTCAGTACGGACTCGAGCTGACGGAAGAGATATTCTCTATCCCGAGACATTTAAGCTCGATCATCGAGTACGATGGCGACGCGAACCTCATGAAGGGCGCTATCGAAATGGCTGATAAAGTCACCACCGTTTCGCCGACATACGCGAAGGAAATACTCAACCCGTGGTTCTCACACGGCCTCGACCGCTGCCTCAATACGAAGCAGTACAAGACCTGCGGCTTCCTCAACGGTATAGATACCGATATGTACAACAGCAAGACCGATAAGGATATCCCCGCCAATTTCAGCGTCGGCAAAATGTCCGGCAAGAAGACCTGCAAGGAGAAGCTGCTTGAAGAAGCAGGCCTCCCGGGCGGCGATTCCCCCGTACTCGGCATCATCTCGCGCCTCGTTGAACACAAGGGCTTCGATCTCATCAAGTGCGTGCTCGATGATATCGTGTGCTCCGGCATAAAGGTCATCGTGCTCGGTTCCGGCGAGAAGCAGTATGAGGACTATTTCTACTATATGCAGAGCAAGTATCCGCAGGCCGTAAGCTTCAAGTGCGGCTATATCCCGACATACGCGAAGAAGATATATGCCGGCGCGGATATGTTCCTGATGCCCAGCAAGAGCGAGCCCTGCGGACTTGCGCAGATGATAGCGCTCCGCTACGGCACAGTCCCGATCGTTCGCGCTACCGGCGGCCTCAAGGATTCGATCATGGACTACGGCGACGAGAGCGGCGAGGGCGTGGGCTTCACGTTCCAGTCCTACAACGCGCTCGATATGCTCGGCGCGATCAACCGCGCGAAGGAAGTCTACGATGACAAGCCCAGGTGGAACAAACTCGTCGAGAGAGGCATGAAGAAGGACTTCA
>CAMVBT010000236.1 GCA_947165805.1 uncultured Clostridia bacterium | reverse complement strand
GGCGTTCGGTAAAGATAAACGGCACAAAGTCCGGCGTGAAGTACACTTACGCTGTCAAGGCGTTCGTGAACGGCAAGTGGACGAAGGTTTACCCGAGCGACCTTGCGAGCATTGTATCCAAATAAGACACAGTACCTTTTATAGGATAACTTTTTCATGGAAAGACTCTCCCGGCTGCGGTCGGGGGAGTTTTTTTCGGCAGGCTGTACGCTGTTGGCCCGATATTTGTTGCGCTTTTGTTGCGCCTTTTGTAATATAATTTATAATGTATGTCTATATTGGGCGTTCACATGAAAAAAAGAAAGGAAGAACACTATGAAAAGGAAGATGAAATCAGTGCTTGCGCTCTGCGCCGCGGTATGCGCTGCTGCGGGCTGCTCCGGCGGCAATGCGGGGGCAGGTACCTCAGCGGCGACGACAGCGGCGGCAACGACGACAGAAGCCGCAGCGACCACGACGACCGCGGCTCCGGAGGAATTTCCTGTCACAAACACGACCACCGGCGCGGATAAGAACCCCTATGCCGCCGAAGGAACGGTGATCTTCGACGCGAACGACATAAAGATCACGGCGGCGGGCTTTTCGGCAAGCGAAGTATTTGCCGATGAAAAGCTGCTTGACCTCGATATCGTGAATAATACCGGCAAGGCTCTGGAGATATGTCCCCGCCTGTGCAGTATGTCCGGCATAATGCTCGATGTGAGCGCACAGACCACATATTCCGACGGTATGACCGAGACGGGCGGCGTGTTCCATGTTCCCGCCGCGAACGACACCGACAGATATGCTTTATGTGTGGTCGGCAGCCAGCTTGAGGAATACGGTCTTACGGATATCCCTGACCTTGAGTTCATGCTCGATATTACCGTCTGCGTCAGCGACGAAGAATACAGCTCGCTTTACACCGATATAGTAAGGGTCGACAATCCCGCGTATGACGAAGCGGCTTCCGGGCTTGACGACAGCGGGGAAGTGATGTACGATAAGGACGGCGTGAAGATAGTGATGCAGGGCGAAACATACGACGCCGACTACTGGGGACCGCAGGTGAAGCTGTACGCGTTCAACGGCACCGACAAGCCGCTGTTCATACGCATAGCGAAGACCGTGCTCGACGGCACGGAGTACGATGCCTACGGGGATATGGAGATAGCACCCGGCAGGCGGCTCCGCGAGGAGGTACTGTTCGGCTTTACCGGAGACCCGGCAGAGAATATGGACCGCTCGATGACGGAGGTCCCCGCCGTGTCCGAAATAGAGATGAGCTTTGAGATCTATGAGTATGACGCAGGCGGCGAGAACAAGCTTATCACAGCGTCAGAGCCTTGCAGGGTCACCGTTGACCCCGATACGGTCGAGAAAACGTCGATGTCGGGAAATAACATCGTACAGCTCTCCGAAGAAGAGATAACAGAGCTTAAAGGCTGGTGGACGCGCGAGGGCGGCTTCAGGGACGATGACAACAATTCCGTTACGATCACATTCATAGATTATGACAGCGACCTCAACGGCAACGGGTGGTATGTGAACGGCAATTTCAATGAAAAACTGTATTGGGGCGGAACGACGAAGGTTACCGGCGAGGGGCTCTCGGGGACCGCACAGACAGTGACAAAAAACGAAAATGAAGAATATATCCCCGGCGACCCCATCGAGATAAAGGTAGCCGAGGACGGTGACAGCGGTATTGTACTTACGCTCGGCACGGGCGAGGAATATCATCTGATACCGTCTGAGGGATAAGTGCAAGAACGGATAACGTACTGATGCTCAGAATACCCGCGTATACAGTCGGGATGATCTGTACAGCGGGTTATGGGCCGATATACCGGAAAAGGAGAAGAAAAATGGAATATTTGAAAAGAACAGCGACGCTTATCACTGCGGCAATAATGTTGTGCTCCGCGGCAGTCCCCGCTTATGCGGAGGAAAACTCGGCGGGTGCGGAAAGCATTGACTATTCCGACATGAGCAACTGGGCTTTCTGGGACAGCGGAGAGGACAAGGAAGCCGACCTGTTCATCGTATGCCCGACAGTCGATATGGGAAAGGCCGGCAATTATAACGCGGATATCACCGACGAAAAAACAAGAAGCAAATTCGTAGGCGCGCTCAATATGGAGCTCGGCATCTATACCGACACCGCGAGCGTGTATTCCCCCTATTACAGACAGGCGACGTTCCCGGTATATTCCCTTGACGAGGACGAGCGGGAAGAGTATATGCAGATCGCGTACAGCGATGTGCGCGACGCGTTTCTGTATTACTGCGACAATTGCGATGAAAGCCGCCCGCTGATACTTGCGGGATTTTCGCAGGGCTCCGATATGCTGATACGTCTTATGACCGAATTATTCGGGGACGAAAAGTATTCGGGCAGGCTTGCCGCGGCTTACGCGATAGGCTGGTCGCTGTCGGAGGAGCAGACCGCGGAATACCCGTGGTTAAAGCCTGCGCAGGGCGAGAACGACACCGGTGTGATCGTTATGTTCAACTCCGAGGCGGAGCATATTGGCGCGTCGCTCATGGTGGGTGAAGACGAGCATACTTATTCTATAAATCCGCTCAACTGGAAGACCGACGGAACTCCCGCCGACAAATCGCTCAACAATGGCGCGTGCTTTACCGATTATGACGGAAACATCACCTCGGAGGTGCCTGAGCTGACGGGCGCTTACATCGACGAAAAGCGCGGCACGCTGAAAGTCCCGGATATAAACGAAGCCGACTATCCCGCGGCAATATTCGACGAGGGCATTTTCCACATTTACGATTATCAGTTCTTCTACCGCAATTTGCAGGAGAATGTTGCGGCGAGGACTGCCGCGTTCCTTGACGCGCGCGATGAAGAGGCTGACGGAGCGGACAGCGGGGAGGCGGTCCACAGCATCGCGCTCGAAGCCGAGGCGGACTGCGCCGAATGTTTCGTCGGCGACGAGTTTATCGTAACGATAACAGTGTCGAATACCGGGAACGATAAGCTCGGTAATGTAACGGTATATTTTGAGGATATTCCGGCTTATACGACCGAAACGCTTGACCCGGAGCAGAAGGTACAGTTCCAGATAAAGCTGCAGGCGTGGGAATCCGATATAGAAAGCGGCGGCGTGATAAATATATCGGCGGCTGCCGATGAACTTGAAGAACCGGTCGGAATATCTCTCACGGTAACGGTAAAACCTGTAGAAAACAATCCCGCGACCGGAACGGACGCCCCGTGGGTAATAGTCGTTACGGCGGGTATCTTTGCGGCTGCTGCCGTGATCTCACGCAAAAAACATATAATTGAATAAACAGATCGTCAGGATGCAGCCCGTTTTGCTCCGGCAAAACTTTTTGTGCTTGAAAATGCTCCCGGTTTGTGGTATAATAAAGAAGCTCCGCGGGAAATGAGACATAGGCAGAGGATCTGTAGCTGTCTCTTCCGGGAGCTTCCGAGCAATGACGCATAAACAAAGGGGGGCAGTATCAACGAAAGAATATACTCTGATAACATACATAAGCGAAAACTATGTCACGCTGATACTGCTGGGCGCTCTCGTCATCATGCTTATCGCGAACCGTAAGATGAAGATAAGCGGACTGCATTATGTGTGGCTGATGATCGGTATGACCTTCGTGCTCACGGTATGCAGGGCAGTCGAGGAAATGTGCGACATATACGGCTGGGACTGCCGGATACTGTATTTCAAGACGACGGCGGTGTACCTGATCTATCCGCTTACCGCGATGCTGGAGCTGTATCTCATCGCACCGATAAAGCACAAGCTGCTTCTGGCCGTACCGTATATCACCGAGGCTGTCATGGTGCTGATCGACCTGTCTGACACAAGGATAGTCTATTCTTTCCGCGAAGACCACACCTTCCGCGACGGACCGCTTGTCAATCTGCCGGGCTTCACGACCGTCTTCTATGCGGTAATGCTTGCGATATACTCAATAAGATTCCTGAGCAAGAAGGAAACCTCAAAAGGCTGCATAGTGCTGTTCATTGTTGCTACGGCAGCCTTTACGGTGCTCGGCGAACGGTCGGCGCTTATTACAGGCTATACCGCTGCGGTGACCGCGATAGACATACTGATATATTACTTCTACCTTGCCGCGATAAATTTCAGCGAAACGCAGAAGGACCTGTACGAGAGCCGTATCGAGCTTGAACAGGAAAGAACAAAGCTGCTCGTCGCGCAGATGCAGCCGCATTTCATCTTCAACTCTCTCGCGACCATACAGTCGCTCTGCTATACCGACGGTGAAGCAGCCGCGGACTGCATAGATGTGTTCGGGGATTATCTGCGCGCGAATATCGAGTCGCTCTCGTCGGACAATCCGATACCGTTTGACGACGAGCTGAAACATATACAGAAATACATCGAGCTCGAACGCGCGGCGATAGATTTCGGGTTCGATGTCACCTTCGAGCTCGGCGTGACGGGATTTATCATTCCTCCGCTCACGGTTCAGCCTATCGCGGAGAACGCGATAAAGCACGGCGCTCTTACAAGGCGCGAC
>CAMVBT010000235.1 GCA_947165805.1 uncultured Clostridia bacterium | reverse complement strand
TCCTTTGACCTCACTATGCGAAGCAGCCCCTTTTTCCCGATCATTTCCCCGCACCCGAGGCACTTTCTCAGCGGTATGTTCTGTCCCATTACTGCTCCGTTTCGCTCTTGCCCTCAAAGAATCCGCTCTCGGGCTTGATGTCTATTTTGAAGTTCGTCAGCCTTGCCGCGAGCTTCGCGTTCTGACCCTTGTTGCCTATTGCCAGCGAGAGCTGGTTGTCGGGAACGACCACCTCGCACGCCTTAATCTCCTCATCTGGGATATCTACGCTGAGCACCGTGGCAGGTTTCAGCGCCTGCGTGATGAACTCCTTCGGGTCGTCGCTGTACTTAACTACATCTATCTTCTCGCCGCGCAGTTCCTCGCATATCCTTGTGATACGCGATCTCTGCGGTCCGATGCACGCGCCCAGCGCGTCTACGTTTTCGTCGTTGCTTATGACCGCTATCTTGCTTCTCGAGCCCGCCTCGCGGCTTATCGCCTTTATCTCGACGGTGCCGTCCTCTATCTCCGGCACTTCAAGCTCGAAGAGCTTTCTTATCAGCTCGCGGTGTGTTCTCGACACGCGCAGGGTCGGTCTTCTGTCCGACGAGGACACTCCCGTTACGAACACCTTCACGATATCGCCCTCATGGAGAGTCTCGCCCGGTATCTGGTCGCCCCTGAACAGCATCACCTCGGTGCCGTTCACGCTGACTATCGCGTTGAGGGAGTCTGTCTCTACCTTCTTCACCTCGGCTGATATCGCGGAGTTCTGGAGGCTTCCGAAGCGCTCGACGAGCTGCTCTCTCTCAACTTCCTTGATGCCCTGCTTTATGACCTGCTTTGCAGTCTGGGCGGCTATTCTTCCGAACGCCTTTGTATCTATCTTTATCGGGCACATATCCCCGAGCTTCAGTCTTGAGCTTATCTTCTTGGCTTCCTCGAGAGTTATCTCATTGGCGGGGTCTTCGACCTCCTCGACGATCTGCTTGTAGAGTACCACCTCGAACTTTCCCTTTGCCATATCCACGTCGAAGGTGATGTTCTCGCTGTTCGGGTAGTCCTTTTTGAGAGCCGCTTTCAGCGCGGTCTCGATCTTTTCTATCAGTACCTCTTCGCTTATGCCTTTTTCCTTGGCGAGAAGAGGAAGAACTTCCATTATTTTCTCTGTTGACGGCTTATTTCCCTTGGTCATTTTTCCGTATTCCTCCTGTCGGCTCACAGATCCGAGTTGATCTTCACGCACTCGGATATGACGAGCTCTGTTTTTTCGTTTTTGTCTTCAAGCGTTATCGTGCCTTTTTCCTCATCGTAAGCCGCGAGAATGCCGTAAACGCTGTATTCCTTTCCTTTGTCGCCGCGCCTTGTGACACGTACCGGCTCACCGATGCACGCTCTGAAATGCTCCGGCTTGCGCAGCTTTTTTGTCAGTCCGGGCGACCCGACCTCGAGGATATCGACGCTTTTTATGAGTTCCTGCTTGTCGAGTATCTCGTTTATGGGCTTGGAGATCAGCTCGCACTCATCGCTGTCGAGTCCGCCTTCCTTATCGACCAGCACCCGCAGGTACCACATCGCGCCCTCTTTCTCGAAGCATACGTCCCACAGTGTGAGGCCGTTTTTCTCGATCACGGGCATTACAGCGGCTCTTGCGCGTTCCTCAACGCTGTTATCCTTCTTTGCCGTATAAGCCGCCTCCTTTTTCGCGGTGACGCCGCACAAAATATTAAGACCGAGTCTGTCAACCCGGTCTTACACTATCCGCATTATACACTATTTTGAGCCTATTGTCAATACTTTCACAAAAAATTTTATGTTTTTTTCGCGAATTTTATTCAGTCTTTTTGAAAAAAGTTTGAATTAGCTCTTGTAATTTGAGAAAAAAAGTAGTATAATAGTAACGATATTGTACAGCATCGGGCAAAATCTCATAAAATGTCCGCGCAGCGGACACCACAATTATTCACTTCTTCTGCCTCCTTAGTTAAATGGATATAACAAACCCCTCCTAAGGGTTAGTTATCGGTTCGATTCCGGTAGGGGGTGCCATCGCGGGCGGTGAACCGCCGCCCTGTTTTAATAGGTATATAACGTGATAAAATAAAAGAGCAAAGGAAGGAAAAAAGAGTTATGAAAAGAACCGCAAAGACCGCGGCAGCCGCGATACTCGTCGCAGCGGCGGCAGTCTCGGCAGCGTCGTGCGCTACGAGCCAGACATATCCGCTGACGATAGACGGCGAGCAGATACGCGCGGGAATTTTTATCTTTGAACAGCAGGCCGCTATCAATTCCGCGAAGGATAAGGTCAGGGAGGAACAGCCCGATCTGGATATGAACGCCGAGGGTTTCAGCTACCTGAACACCACTGTCGAGGGCAAGAGCTTCACCGACTGGGTGAATGAAAAGGCTATTGAATACTGCCGTGACTATATCGCGGAAAAGAGACTCTTCGCAAGCAACGGCCTCACTCTTACTGCGGAGCAGAACACGTCCGTCAAGGATAACGTTAACGCGCTCTGGGACGAGAGCAACTACTATGCACAGATCCTTTACGGAACAAACACGATAGGTGAGTACTTTGAGAGTCTCGGCATCAGCAAGCAGTCGTTCTCGGCCCTCCAGGAAGCAAGTGAGATGAGACAGGCGCTGTTTGACCACTTCTACGGTGAGGGAGGTTCTCTCGCGGCGACAGCGGAAGAGCTTAATGCGGCTCTCGAGTCCGATTATCTCGCCATTGCGTATTTTGACTACAATCTCACGAACGGCGACGGAGCGCAGGCATACGCTGACCGTGTGATAAGCGGAGGCGACAGCTTCCCTGAGGTCTATGCCTCCTACTCGAACGCATACCTGAAAGAAGAATACGACAAGCAGGTCGAGGAAGCCGCACAGGCAGCAGCCGAGGGCGTTGAGGAAGAGACGGAGGACGGAGTAAATACCACCCCGACCGAGCCCGCAACAGTCGATGTTCCCGAGGAAAACTCGATCATAAAGATAGTAAAGAAGGATTCGACCGACCCGTCCGAGGACTTCATCAAGCAGGCCGCGGAAATGGCTGCCGGCGAAGTAAAGGTCATCACCGCCGGCGAGGGCGACAGCGCAAAGACCTACGTCGTAAAGCGCTATGCCATACTCGATCACCCCGATCTTACGACATCAGCTATAAACGCGCTTCGCAGCGATCTTAAGGAAGATGATTTCGAAAAGATGCTCGACGATGCCGGAAAGACTTATACGATCATCGAAGACAGCTCGAAGAACCTTTACAAGATAGAAACGATACTGAATTACAAGAAAAAATAAGCTGATCTCCTTCCCGCAAGGGAAGGAGATATTCATTAGGTAATAAAAATGACGGAAACAACGGTCTATCTGGACAACGCGGCTACCACGCCGATAACGGACAACGTGCTGGAAGCCATGATGCCGTGGCTGAAAGAGGGCTACGGCAACGCTTCGTCGCTGTATTCGCTCGGGCGTAAGAGCGCTATCGCTCTTAACAAGGCGCGGGCGCAGTGCGCGGAGATACTCGGCTGCGAGAGCCGGAACGTGTACTTCACGAGCGGCGGCACCGAAAGCGATAATACGGCGGTCTCCGGCGCGGCTCATGCCGCCCTGCTCAGCGGGAAAAAGCACTTCATCACCTCGGCGTTCGAGCACCACGCCGTTCTTGAACCCATGAAGCGCCTCGCGCGGGAGGGCTTTGAAATCACATACCTGCCCGTTTACGAAAACGGCATAGTGCGTCCCGCCGACCTCGAGGCAGCGATAAGGCCGGACACGTCCTTCGTGTCCTTAATGGCGGCGAACAACGAGATCGGCACGATACAGCCGGTCGCGGAGCTTGCGGGTATCTGCCGCGAACACGGGATATTGTTCCACACCGACGCCGTGCAGGCAGCGGGAAATATCCCCCTCGATATGCGCGGTACGGGCATTGATATGCTTTCCCTGTCCGGTCACAAGCTCCACGCTCCGAAGGGTATCGGCATACTCTGCGCAAAGGACCCGTACCCATTCATGCTCGGAGGTTCGCAGCAGAACGGCAGACGCGCGGGGACAGAGAACATCGCGGCGATAGTGGGGCTTGCGGAGGCTCTGCGTGCCGCGGCGGAGCATACAGCCGAAAAGAACGCAAAACTCCGGCCCATGCAGGAGCGGATCATAACGGAGATATCGAAGCTCCCCGGCGCGAAGCTGAACGGCGACCGCGAACAGCGGCTCGCCTGCAATGTAAACATCTCATTTCCCGGTCAGGAGAGCGAAACGATGATATTGAAGCTCGATCTAAAAGGTATAGCGGTCTCCGGGGGCTCGGCGTGCGCTTCGGGCTCGCTCGAGCCGTCCCATGTGCTTACCGCGCTCGGCCGCTCATACGCCGAAGCCAAGGGCTCCCTTCGCATCTCCATGTCCGATCTCACGACCGAACAAGATATAGATGCCTTCCTGACTGCCCTGCCCGATGTGATCAAATAGCTTTAGTGATCGCTTCGCTCGAGAACGGGAACAAGAAGTCGCTCCGCTCGAGTTGCCTCCGGCG
>CAMVBT010000234.1 GCA_947165805.1 uncultured Clostridia bacterium | reverse complement strand
GGAAGTTCTCGAAGTTGCCCGTAAGTACAAGGAATTGGGAATACACCTCGATGTTATCGTCATAGACTTCTTCCACTGGCCTTATCAGGGCGACTGGAAATTCGACGACAAGTACTGGCCGGAGGACAAGCTCAAAGCCATGGTGGACGAGCTCCACGGAATGGGTACGAAGATAATGGTCTCCGTATGGCCGTCCGTTGACAAGCGCAGCGAGAATTACTACAAAATGGAGCAGTATGGTCTCATAAGCTGCACGGATATCGGCTCGCAGCAGACCTATGACTATCAGGGCGACTGCGCGACCGTGGACTTCTTCAATCCCGAGGCTCGCGAATTCGTATGGGAGACCTGCAAGCGCAACTACCGCGACCGCGGCATAGACCTGTTCTGGCTGGACAACTCCGAGCCCGACAGCGCTTCGTATGATTTTGAGAACCACCGCTACTACGCCGGCAGAGGCTCAAAGGTGAGCTGCGAATACCCGAAGATGTACCTCCGCGCGTTCGCCGAGGGTCAGGCAAAGACCGGAGACAGCGACGCGGTTAACCTTATCCGTTCGGCATGGGTAGGCTCGCAGAAGTACCGCGGTCTTGTCTGGACGGGCGATGTTCAGTCGAATTTCGAGTCCTTCCGCGATCAGGTCATCGCCGGTCAGAGCATGGGTCTTGCGGGTATCCCGTGGTGGACTACCGACATCGGCGGCTTCATGACCGACGACTATAAGGACCCGGATTTCGTCGAGCTGCTTATCCGCTGGTATCAGTACGCCGTATTCTGCCCGATCTTCCGTATGCACGGCGACCGCGGCCCCAATTGGGATATCCCGGCGCTCGACGACCGCGACTTCGGAGGCGGCTATCTTTACACCGGCCACCCGAACGAGATATGGAGCTACGGCGACGAGTGCTTTGAGATAATGAAGAAGTACTTCGCTCTGCGTATCTCGCTGAAGGACTACATAGCCGGACTTATGGAGGAGACCTCAAAGACCGGAGCTCCGCTCATCAGAACGATGTTCTATGAGTTCCCCGACGACAAGCAGTGCTGGGAGCTCCCCGACCAGTTCATGTTCGGTCCTAAGTACCTTGTGGCACCCGTGCTCGCACTCGGCGCACGCGAAGTTAAGGTATATCTCCCCGCGGGCAAGTGGGAGAGCCTCGCAGACGGCACAGCCTTTGACGGCGGCAAGTTCGTCACAGTACCCGCTCCGCTCGATACTATGCCTGTATTCAAACGGGTTTAAGATCAAGGTCTGTTTTATTAAACAAAAGCCTCCGGCAGCAAACTAAAAAAACGCTTGACCAAAAGCTTTCAAGCATTTCACTTTGCATCTCCCTCAATAACTGCTCCTTTTAAAATTAAATGGAGCAGTTTTTTTTAGAAAATATGTAACCTTGCGGACAGATTTTCTGTATATATAAGTAGAAGGGACAGGAAACCGAATCCTGAAAATAATTAAGATAGTCCGCGAATCGGACACCACAATTATTAATTAAAAAGTCGGAGGATCCCGGGAAAATGACAGACAATGAAATAATCGGGCTGTTCTTCGCACGATCCGAGGAGGCATTGACCGAGACAGACAAGGCATACGGAGCTTACTGCCGTTCCTTGACCATGAATATTCTCGGCAGCCGCGAGGACAGTGAGGAATGTATCAACGATACTTACATGAAGCTCTGGGAAGAGATACCGCCCAAACGACCGCCCAACCTCGGCGCGTTCATCGCGAAGATAGCGCGAAATCTCGCCCTGAACCGCCGTACAGCGGCTTTGGCGGCTAAGCGCGGCGGAGGACTGCATGCCATAGACTATGACGAGATAGCCGGGTGTCTGCCCGACAGCGGCACCGTTGAGCGGCATACGGACGAAAAAGAACTGACAGAGGCTCTGGGCCGTTTTCTTCGTGCGCTCCCGAATGAAAAGAGACTGATATTCATGAAGCGATACTGGGGATTTATGAGCGTGACGGAGATAGCCCGCGAAATGGACATAAGCGAAACAAAGGTAAAAACGACCCTGCACCGCACCCGTGAGAAGCTGCGGGCATTCCTCGGAAAGGAGGGCATTGAAGTATGAACGAAAGAGAAGAAAGATTTTTGGCGGCTCTCGGAGATGTTGACGACAGCCTGCTCAAAGGCGTTATAACACGCTCCGATACTTCGGATAAGCCCGCCGTCCGCGGGGAAGTCACTTCGATGTCAGACGGCAGCGTCCCCGTGCGCAAGCGCAGCAGCCGTTTTATCGGAATGGTCTCGGGCATAGCAGCGGCGCTCGTTCTTGTAGGCGGCGGTATTTTCTTCGCGGTGCGTTTCGGTGACATACAGACCGGAAGCGGCGTAGATATCACTGTAGCGCCGGAGGTGGTAAGCTCCGCGTTCGATGCTATAACCGCAGCTCCGCCTTCCGCTGCCACAGGCTCCGGTTCGGAAACGGTCACCGAGCCGACACCGAAGGAACCGGTCTGGCTCACAGCAGGGCCGGGTATCAGCGTGCAGACGCCCGATTCGATAGACTTTGAGAGCATGACGGAGGAAGAAACTCTTATCTGGGTGCTGATGAACGGTATGCGCTGGGGCATGAACGAGCGGGAGATACAGATAGTCATGCAGGTCTACTGGGGCATAGAAGAGTATGAGCAGTATGAGATACCCGCGGCAGGCGATCATGTGACGGATCAAAGCATTTTTTCCTACGACGGTGTTTACTTCTTCGGCGAGAGCTCGGAGCTCGTCCTTACCGTGAATGACACGCAGGGGCTTACAGCTATGCAGCATCAGGTGCGCTTTGATGAGACCGAAGAGGGCGTGTGGCACGCCGACGACCTGTTTGCCCGCATAAAGTCCGAGCTGACCGCCGTACTCGGTGAGCCGGATCCCTCCGATCCGGAAAAGTGGAATTCCTCCGACGGAAAGATGTCTTTCCGTATATCGAAGCCCGACGACCACAGCGTCGTTCTCCGGCTCGATGAAGTGACAGACCGGGCAGCCGGCGGCGATACCGAAGTGACGGCGGACACGACCACAGCGCCGATAATTGAGACGACCGAGACGACCGTTCCCGCGGAGCCGGAGCCTACTGATGACGAGCTCAAAGCCCTCGTAGAGCAGGGAGCCGGGGCGTGCGGACTGAGAGTTACGATAAGCGACCTCTGCCGCGCAAGTTTAAACCTGCACTACACAAGGGACAAGAGCGTTAAATACGCGAATAAGCTCGCATACGAAATGAGCAACAGGTATGAGATACAATTCCTGAACTCGGCAGGGGAGTGGGAGACCTACGACCCGGAGACTCTTGAACGCTGGAATGACGGGTACCATTGGTTCGATCTTATGGTAATGATTACGGACGATATTCCGGAATTCACGGAACCCGTGCCGTTCTACGGCGACGATGCCGATATACCCGACGGCACAGAGATACCCGACGGACACTACCGAGTAGTCAAGTCCGGAGATGTGAGCAGCGAGATAACGGGTAATGTCCTCGGCGGTATCACCGTGTACGCGGAGTTCGATATTACAAAGGACACGCCGAACCTGTTGGGGCTCACGTTAACGGCGAAGAACGTGACCCGCAGCCATGTCACGGTGGTCGCGGAGCATGATAAGGAGAAGTTCTTCGGCAGTCAGCTCCGGCTGCTGGGCTATGACTGTCCGTATACGATACAGCGCTTCGATAACGGCGTGTGGAAGCCTTATTCGGCGTATGAGACAGACGGTATCATTCGACCCATACCATCATGGGACTCGAAGATATTCCCCGTGACAATAGGTGGCACCACGGAGATAGATATAGATTTTGAGACGCTGTACGGCGAACTGCCCGACGGCAGATACCGCATAGGAAAGACCTTCCTGAACTACACGGGCAAGGCGGGTGAGACCGATTATAACACAGTCACCGTGCTTAACGAGATAACCTGCTACACGGAATTCACCGTGGGCGGGGAGGGCGATCCTTACGGGATATCCCTCGAAGTGAAGGACGTGAACGACGACAGCCTGACGCTTGTTATAAAGCAGAGCGGAGGCGAATACAGCGGCACTCTCGCTTATTATCCCGACTACTATATCGAGAAGCAGAACCGGAGCGGCGAATGGGAGCGTATAGATATGAACCCGATAACATGGGCTCCCGAATACGATCCGGTCATTATCGGCGGCATCACTGAGGTCAGGGTGAGATACGCGCGTGACTATGGAAAGCTCCCCATGGGCAGATACCGGATAACAAAGCGTTTTGGCGATATGAAGAATGAGGAGGAAAAGTATTCGTATCACGGTTACAGCGCCGAGTTCGATATAAAGGGCGGCGAAACGCGGTGGGGCGTGACCATGACCGCCGGACACGTCACCTCCACGGAAATTGAGCTGCATATATATGAAAGCGGCGGAGTGTATGCGGGCGATATAATCTACGGCGCTGATTACGCGGTGGAGCGGCTCGAAAACGGTGAGTGGGTAAGATTACCGTATATCCACGACAACGTGGCGTTCACTGCTTTGGGCTATATCCTGCGTCCCGGCACCGGTACGGAGCTGCGGCACAACTGGAGCTATATGTACGGCGCTCTGCCAGCCGGTAAATACAGGCTCTCGAAGGGCTTCAAC
>CAMVBT010000233.1 GCA_947165805.1 uncultured Clostridia bacterium | reverse complement strand
TTGTTAAAATTTCATTATTTTTATAAAAACTGTTGCAAAATTTTCCCGTTTTTGATATAATATTTATGTGAGTATTATTGTCCGGCACGCGGAGAAGGTCCTCGGCGCAAAGGCCGGATATCATTAAATATATGGGGGATATATTCTATGAATCTTATAACTCGTTCGGATTTTGACGGACTCGCCTGCGGAGCTCTGCTTTATGAGGCAGGCGTTATCGACACTTTCACGTTCAAACACCCGAAGGATATACAGGACGGACTCGTTCCGGTCACCGAGAACGACGTTCTCGCAAACGTTCCTTTCGTTGAGGGCTGCGGACTGTGGTTCGACCACCACTCCAGCGAATTCGAGCGTCAGCAGCTTGAGGGCAAATACAAGGGCGAGAGCCGTATAACTCCGAGCTGCGCGAGAATAATATATGAGTATTACGGCGGAAAAGAGCGCTTCCCGCAGTTCGACGACCTCATGGAGGCGGTCGATAAGGTGGACAGCGGCAACCTTACCGTTGACGAGGTGCTCAACCCCAAGGGCTGGATACTTGTGGGCTTCCTCATGGATCCCAGAACGGGTCTCGGAAGATTCAGGAACTTCACCATAAGCAACTATCAGCTCATGGAGAAGCTGCTCACCTGCTGCCGCAGCATGACGACGCAGGAGATACTCGATATGCCCGACATTCAGGAGCGCATCAAGGTCTACAACGAGCAGAGCGAGCTGTTCAAGAAGATGGTGCATGAGCACACCGACCTGCGCGGCGTTGACCCGATATATACCGGCAACCGCTTCATGATCTACAGCCTCTATCCCGAGCAGAACATCTCCGCGTGGATAGTTTCCGGCAAGGGCGGCGTAGGCTGCTCCGCGGCAGTAGGTTACTCCGTGATGAACAGGACCAGTCACGTCGATGTGGGCAGCCTCATGCTCAAGTACGGCGGCGGCGGACACCGCAAGGTCGGCACCTGCCAGTTCAAGGACGAGGAGATACCCGAAAAGCTCGACAAGATGCTCGACGAGCTCGTCAATTACGATAAATACCACGGAGATAATTCATAAGAAATACGATTCCCCCGCAAAACCCTGCGGGGGAATTTTGTAAAAAGGACGGTAGAAAATATGACCGCACAGGAATTCGGAAGGATACTCAACGACAACATCTCGAAAGTCATAATGGGCAAAAGCGCCGAGATACGTATAATAACGGCGGCTCTGCTTGCGGGAGGTCACGTTCTGCTGGAAGACGTGCCGGGTACCGGAAAGACCATGCTCGCCCGCGCGGCGGCGAAGTCGCTTGAATGTGAGTTCAGGCGTATCCAGTTCACACCAGACCTGCTGCCCTCGGATATCACGGGCATCAACTTCTTCAATATGAAGACGCAGGAATTTGTGTTCCGCAGAGGCTCGGTGTTCACGAACGTGCTGCTCGCCGACGAGATCAACCGCGCCACTCCGCGCACCCAGTCGGCTCTTCTGGAGTGCATGGAGGAGAAGCAGACCACCGTTGACGGCGAGACATATATCCTCGAACCGCCGTTCTTTGTCATCGCCACGCAGAACCCCGTGGAGACAGCGGGAACGTACCCGCTGCCGGAAGCGCAGCTTGACCGCTTCATCGTGCGGCTGAGTCTCGGCTACAGCCCCAGACGCAGTGAGCTCGATATGCTTGCCGCGATCGGTGAGCACCACCCGATAGAGAACATCGGAGCCGTACTGACAAAGGCGGACATAGCGGCGGCATCGCACGAAGCTATGAACGTGAAGCTCGGCGAGGCGTCGGCGGACTACATCTGCGAGATCGGCGAAGCTACCCGCAGGAACGAGAAGGTGCGCCTCGGCCTGAGCCCCCGCGGACTGCTGGCTATGAAGCGCATGGCACAGGCATACGCGGCGCTGGGCGGCAGCTCCTTTGTCACGCCCGATCACATCAAGGCCGTCGCTCCCTACGTCATACCCCACAGGCTCATCTGCAAGGAGTACGCGGTCAGCCGCAAGGGCAGCACTGCCGATGATGTAGTAAAGCAGATACTTGACGATACGCCCGTGCCTACCGAGGATTTCCGGTAAGCAGCAGACTGTCATCCTATCGGGAAGGGGGGTGCGTTTTTGGAGATACTTGCGATACTGATACTTGCGGGCATAGTTATAATCGCCGAGCAGCAGATATTCCTGCGTCTTGTGCTGAAAAACGTCACCTACACCGTGCGTTTCAGCAAGACCGAGGCCATGGAGGGCGACACGTTCGAGATAGTCGAGGAGATAATCAACGACAAGCGCCTGCCCGTGCCGTGGGTCAAGACCGAGCTCAATACGAGCCGCTGGCTCGAATTTGCCGGTACACAGGCGGCGAGAGGCTCGGACACGCGCTTCGTGCCGAGCGTCTTTTCGCTGCGCCCGAGACAGAAATGCACGCGCACAAGGACTGTCACAGCCCTCAAACGCGGCAATTTCACCCTCGAAAGCGCCAATATGGTCGGCAGCGATCTGTTCGGACTTGTTTCCATATCCCGTAAACTCGACATAAACGAGACTATCCGCATACTGCCCGCGCCCTATGAGCTGCGGGAGGGCGAGCTCTCGCAGGAAGAACTGTACGGCGAGATGACAGCGCGGCGTTTCATCTGCGACGACCCGTTCCTGATCTCCGGAGCCCGGGAATACACCGGCCGCGAGCCCATGAACCGCATACACTGGAACAGCACCGCCGGCACCGCGCAGCTCATGGTGTTCAACAACGACTATACCACTCTTAACCGCGCTGCGGTGATAATGAATATGCAGAAAAGCCCCGTCGGAGAGCCGCGCCCGCTTATCGTCGGCGACACGGAGACCTACATCAAGGCGGCGGCGTTCATCTTCGATATGCTTGCCGCGAACGCCGTGGACACGGACTTCTACACAAACGGCTCCGGCGGCATACACGCCCGCGGAGGCAGCGACAAGGAAGACTATATGCGGCTGCTTCGCGAGCTTGCGGAGATCGAAAACACCTGTTATCTCGAATTTGATGTTTTTCTGCGGGAAATGGAGGAATACGGGCGTTATCTAAAAGACCGCACCGATATCTTCATCATCACAGCCTACATCGACGACGCCATGGCGGACTACGCCTCGGTGCTCCGCAGGCGCGGCAAGAACGTCATATTCTACTGCAACGACGACACGGTCAATGACCCGCGCATTATCCGTGTGGGCAGAGTAAACAGATACTACTTCATGAACGATTGAAAAGGGAGGTGTCCGGCATGAAAGGAACGATACTCAAAGGGCTTGCTGCCGCGGCGTTCGCGGCGGTGGTGTTCCCGTTCATTTTCAGCTGCGACATCAATACCTACGGCAATATAAGCGCACTGCGGCTGCTGTACTACTACGGCATCGGAGCATTGGTATCGCTGCTCGGCTTTATGACGACATTCCCGGCAAAAAAACACCCCAGACTGCGCATACCGTTCCGTATTCTCGGAGTTCTGACGTGGGGAGTGGGCTTCCTGTCGCTGTTCATCGACGGGGACGGCGTGACTGTGTTCGCGTTCGGAGTGCTGTGCGTATTCATGTACTTTCTCGGTGAGCGCGCCGGGTACAAGAATTTCGCGGATATGTTCCCGCTGTCGTCGTTCGCGTTTTACATCGCGCTGACGGTGGGCTGCTATATTTTCGCCAGAGTCGCGGCGGAAGAAGCGATAAACGAAGCTGCCGCCGACATCATAGTTGCGGCGTTCGCGGCGGAATTTGTCGCGGCGGCTCTGCTGGTCAACCAGAGCGGCATATTCGAGCGCGCCAATATGCGCCGCGAGACCCGCACCGCGCTCCCGAAAGGCCTTGCCGGCTACAACGCGGCACTGATACTCGGATTCACGATCACGGCGCTTGTGCTGCTGGTGTTCAGAAAGCCGCTCGCGTGGCTGCTCGAGCAGCTCGGCATACTTGCCATGCGTGTTTCGATGTTCATTGCGTCGCTGTTCACTGCGGAATACATGGAGATACAGACAGGCGAGCAGGGTGAGCCGGGGCAGATGAGCTATACCCAGTCGGGGCTGACATATATTTTTGAAGCCCTCGTCGTCGTGATACTTATAATAATAGCGGTCATCTACCGGGAGAAGATAATCAAGGGGATAAAGGCGTTCTTTGCTTTCCTCGGCAACCTGTTCAGCGGTCACCCGGAGGAATCGGAGCACCCGGATTTTATAGATGTATTCGAGAATTACGGCTCAAAGCACCGCCGCAGAGCGTTATCCGACAATATCTATGCGGTGCGCCGCAGGTACGCGGCAGAGAAGGACCCGGTGAAGAAGTACCGTTACGGATATCGGATAGTGCTGTTTCGCATACACGCTGTCAATCAGCGGCTCACACCCGCGGACACGGTCTCGGTGCAGGCCGAGCGCGGCGCCGATCTCTTCGGCCGTGAACGTATGTCCCAAGCCGCCGCTGCCTACGACGGCGTGCGCTACGGCGACGCCGTCCCCGATGCCGCCCAGCTCGGCCTCATCGACCAAATGACAGACTCGAAGTAAGTCGCTTCCGCTCTAGAGGTCGCTTACGCTCGAGTATTGTCGCTTCGCTCGAGACTGTGGGAAACTTTTTTGAAAAAAAGTTTCCCACAGACCCCCTTCAAAAAACTTTCAACCGCTAC
>CAMVBT010000232.1 GCA_947165805.1 uncultured Clostridia bacterium | reverse complement strand
CGGTTCGCTTGAAATCTTCCTCCGTCTGGACGAACAGGCGGTAATTGAGCTCTCTGTTTGTATTCATAAGATCACCTTTATCAACCGGGTTTTTGTTTCTCCCCGCCGAAGGCAGGGAGAAACAAATTTTCAAGTCAATGATACCATATTTTTGGCAAAAATGCAATAGTTTTGATAGATATTTGCCCCGGTCGATTGTATAATAGCATCAGAACAAAAGAGCAGATACGGAGTGATATATATGAACGGAAATATAGATTTTACACAGGGAAAACCGAGCCGTGCGATACTGCGTTTTTTCTTTCCTATGCTCCTGACAGGTATGCTGCAGCAGTTCTATTCCTTCGCGGATACAGCCATCGTCGGGAGAGGTCTCGGCGACAACGCCCTTGCTGCGGTCGGTAATATGGGCTCGCTGTGTTTCCTTATTATCGGGTTCTCAATGGGTCTTGCGAACGGGTTCTCGGTACTTGTTGCGCAGAGATACGGGGAAAAGAATTTCCCGGAGCTTCGCAGAACACTGTCGGCTATGATACGCCTTGCGGTCATAATCACAAGCGGGCTGACGGTACTGAGTATCACATTTCTGCAGCCTGTGCTAACGATTCTGCAAACCGACGAGAGCATAATCGGCGACAGTCTGACTTACGGCTACATACTTTTCGGCGGACTTTCCGCGACGATATTCTATAATATGAGTGCGGGCATTCTCCGTTCACTTGGCGACAGTAAGACACCCCTCAAGGCGATAATTATTTCTTCGGTGCTTAACATCGCAATGGACAGCCTGTTTATATTTGTACTTCGCACTGGTGTATGGGGAGCGGCAGTCGCTACGATAATCTCACAGGTGATCTCCGGTACAGTGTGCCTGCATAAACTTCGCAGCATCGACTTCCTGCGTAAACAGGACGGCGAGCAGAAGCCCGACGGCGCTATGTATGCACGGCTTATGAAGAACGGCATACCTATGGCGCTGATGAACTCGATAACCGCTATAGGCTGCATGGTAGTGCAGTATTTTGTCAATGGTCTCGGTGTTGCGTACACATCGGCGTACTCGGCGTGCAGCAAGTACATCAATATGTTCATGCAGCCCGCCTTTACCGCGGGATACGCAATGTCGGCGTACACCGGTCAGAACTATGGCGCGAAGCGTTTCGACAGAATAAGTGAGGGATTCAAGGTCTGCCTCGCGATAGCGCTTACGGCGTATGCGGTGCTCGGAACGGCAATGACTTTCTTCCCGCGTGAGCTCGCCTCGCTTCTCCTTTCGGGCGAAGAGCAGATAAGCTATGCTGTAGAATTCCTGCCGGTGTGCGGTGTAATGCTGTTTTCGGTGGATATACTGTTTGTATTCAGGAATGCCGTACAGGGCATGGGCTTCCCGCTCGTCCCGATGATCTCCGGCATCGCGGAAATGGTGCTTCGCATCGGCACTATCTCGCTTTTCATCGGACAGATAGGGTTCAGGGCTACGGCGTACGCGGAAGTGTGTGCGTGGGTCGGAGCGCTTATACTCAATGCGGTTGCTTACAAGGTGATATACACAAGAGAAGCGGGACGCGGACGCGCATCTGCACCGTATGCGACACTCTGCAAATAAGGTGACTTTATGAACAGAAAATATTTTGATATGACCCCGAAGCCTCCGCGGAAAACGCCGTTCGGTATATTCGTCGATCAGGCGGGGTATTATCCGGACAGCAGGAAAAAGGCTGTCATACCGTTTGAATGCGACAGTTTCGAGGTCACGGACATAAACGGAAAAGTACGGTTTTCCGGCCAGCCCGTTTCTGCGGGATATGATGAAACTTCGGGTGACAACGTATGGCTCGCCGATTTCTCGGGGCTTCGGGAAGCCGGCAACTTCTGCGTGAAAGCGGGAGGCAGATCCTCCGCGATGTTCCGTATCGGCGGTGATGTTTACGACGATGTTTTCAGCAAAACATCAAAGGCGTTCTATTACCTGCGCTGCGGGTGCGGACTTGACGAGCGCTGCGCCGGAGTATGGCATCACGGGAAATGTCACATCGCACCCGCAAAGCTGTGGGAGGACAGAAGCGCCACGCTCGACGTCACGGGTGGCTGGCACGACGCGGGAGACTACGGCAGATATGTGACAGCGGGAGCCTGTGCCGTGGCTCATCTTCTGTACGCGTTCAGGCTGTTTCCCGAAATGTTTGAAAAACAGGAGCTGAACATACCCGAAAAAGGTATCCCCGACATTCTGTCTGAGGTGCGGTATGAACTTGAATGGTTCCTGAAAATGCAGAACAGCGAGGGCGGCGTTTATCACAAGGCGACGACCGCTATGCACGCGCCGTTCGTTATGCCGGAGGACGATACCGCGGAGATGTTCGTTTTCCCCGTTTCGTCCATGGCGACAGCCGACTTTGCGGCGGTATGCGCGCTTGCGTCGGGCATATACAGAGCTTACGACAAAGAGTTCTCGGAAAAGCTTCATAAAGCCGCCGTAAAATCGGTCGGATGGCTCGATAAACATCCGCAGTTCACCGGCTTTGAAAACCCGGAGGGCTGCAACACAGGCGGCTATGGTGAGCGCGACGATCACTCGAACCGCTTCTGGGCGTATTCGGAAATGTACGCTCTCACCGGCGACCTTAAATATTACGAAAAGCTTGTTTCGGCACTTGACAGGGATTTCCCGCTTACCGCGCTCGGTTATGGGGAAGTCGGAGGCTTTGGAGCTCTCGCGTATATCCTCTGTGAACAGGGAAAAGACGTTAATCTGCTGCACAGGCTGAAAAATATGTTCCGCAGACACGCATATGACTTGAAGAAGATCGCCGATAACTGCGGTTACGGGATAGCAATGGAAAGCGCAGATTACTGCTGGGGAAGCAATATGGGGCTTATGACGAAGGCGATGATATTCGCGATAACCGATGTTCTCTTCGGTGACCATACCTGCCGCGAATACGCCGAGCGTCATCTGCACTGTCTTCTCGGCGAGAACCCGCTCGGAATAAGTTATATCACGGGTGTCGGCGAGTTCCGCTGCAACTATCCCCACCTGCGTTCCGCGTTCGCCGACGGTGTAGAAGAATGCATACCGGGAATGGTAGCGGGCGGTCCCAACGGACATCTTTCCGATCCGTTCGCAAGAGCCGTGATTTCGGAAGGAACGCCGCCGATGAAGTGCTATGCCGACGACACGGCAAGCTATTCCCTGAACGAGATAACGATATACTGGAACTCTCCGGCGGTATTCGTGCTGGCATATCTTTGCAGAAACAATAAGAACTGACACAGGAGGAACATATCATGTTAAATTTCAATTTCTACAGCCCTACGGAATTCGTATTCGGAAAAGGACGCGCAGCCGAAGCGGGTCATTTTGTGAAGAAGTACGGCGGCACAAAAGTGCTGATACACTACGGCGGCGGTTCGGCGGTGAAGTCCGGACTTATCGGTACAGTCAAAAAATCTCTCGATGACGCAGGAGTAAAATACTGCGAGCTTGGCGGTGTAAAGCCCAATCCCCGCGACACTCTCGTTTACAAGGGTATCGAGCTTTGCAAAAAGGAAGGCGTTGACTTAATTTTAGCAGTCGGCGGAGGTTCGGTAATTGACTCGTCGAAGGCTATTGCTGTCGGTGTTCCCTACGACGGTGATTTCTGGGATATGTATTCGGGAAAGCCTGTTGAAAAGGCACTTCACGTGGCGACAGTGCTTACTATCGCGGCGGCGGGCAGCGAAGGCTCCGGCGACTCGGTCATCACAAAAGAGGACGGTATGTTAAAGCGCGGTACCGGCTCCGATCTTCTGCGTCCGAGATTTTCGATAATGGATCCGTCGCTCACGCAGACACTTCCCGCTTATCAGACTGCCTGCGGAGCTACGGATATAATGGCGCACGTTTTTGAGCGTTACTTCACCAACACCACGGAAGTAGAGATAACCGACCGCCTTTGTGAAGCGGTGCTGCTGACAATGGTCAAGGAAACTCCCCGTGTAATTGCCGACCCCGACAACTATGAAGCTCGCGCGAATATCATGTGGGCGGGAACAGTTGCGCATACCAACCTCTGCGGCGTGGGACGCGAGCAGGACTGGAACAGCCACGGCATCGAGCATGAGCTGTCCGGACTGTACGATGTTGCTCACGGAGCGGGACTTGCGGTGATAATGCCTGCGTGGATGGAGTTTGTATACAAGCACAATGTTATGCGTTTCTGTCAGATGGCAACGAGAGTTTTCGGCTGTCAGATGGATTTTGAGAACCCCGAAGCTACTGCACTTGCAGGCATAAAGGCGTTCAGAACATTTCTGCACGGTATCGGTATGCCGATAAACTTTGACGAGCTTGGTGCAAAAAGAGAAGACATTCCTGCGCTGGTTGAAAAGTTCGGCTTGGGTGACGGCAGAACAGGCGGCTTTGTACATCTGTCAAGTGATGATGTTGCGCAGATATACAATATCGCTGCGAATGCTGAAATTTAAATATAAGCACAAAAACTCCCCTGCAATTGCTTTGATTGCAGAGGAGTTTTTTCATTAAATTGAATTATCCACGATATCTGTAACGTGTTTGTTTGGAACAGCGCCTGTGCCGCCGAAAACTGCAGCGGTGCTTGGTTTCTTGGATTTAAGGTATGTTTTTTGCTCGCTGTT
>CAMVBT010000231.1 GCA_947165805.1 uncultured Clostridia bacterium | reverse complement strand
TTCGCATACCTGCGCTGTAAGAGGCAGATCAACCTCATCGTCGGCATCGAGCACGATATCCTCGCGCGCAAGGAGCTCTCCGACCGTTGCGCCTTCCGTTCGCGCCGCAAAGCGCCTGCCGTCCGTATTGATATATACGGTCATTATGCCCGGTTCATCGCTGTCCGCGTAGCTCTTCGCCGTACCGAGCAGCATCGCCGCAATCAGCACGAGCACCGGCAGCAGCACGCTCACCGCCGCGGGCAGAGCCTTGCCGCTCTTGCTGCATATCTTAAGCAGCATACTTATCTCCTCCTTTACCGAATATTTATATAACACCGATATCCGGCCTCTACAACATTATTGCCTTATGACCGAGATTATAACCGTTTGTTTTGTGAAAGTCAAATATTTTCCACAGCCAAAATTGTGCAAAACTCACAAATATAAAAGGCTCCGTTTTTGTCCGGAGCCTTTGAAACAGTGGTATCAGGCACATTATTATACATAAAGTATAATATTTTTGACGTAATCAACAAAATGATATAAAAACCAGAAAAATGTCGAAAAATATGAAAAAAGGCTGTTTCCGCGGAAGGAAACGGCCTTCATTCGTCCAATATGCAGTCCAGCAGCTCATCGGGTTCGCTGCCGTTCGGGATCACCGGGACGCCGAGAGCCTTCTCCGCCTCGGCAAGCGTCATATCGTCGAGGAAGATATCCTCGTCGGCTTTGAGCATCGACTTCGGTATGAGCACGCGGCTCCCGAGCTCCGCTTTGTGCGGAAGGAGCTGTTCCGTCAGGTCGCGCCCGGTGGTCAGTCCGGCGACTGTCACGGTCTCGCCGAAGAAGCGGTTTTTTATCGTGAACACCCGGATATCCGCGTTAGGAAACTTTTCGCGGACTTTCCCGGCAAGCATCTCCATCAGCGGCGCGGCGAGGACTCCGGTAGCTATGGAGAGCCGTATCGGGCGGTCGCTGCCCTCCGTGTCGGCAAGAGCCTCCGTGAAGCCGTCCCGCATATACGACCACATACCCACGCCGTTCTCGTACTGGTCGAAGCTCCCGTAATACTCACTCGGCGGAGGCTCGCGCCCGGCGGTGATGAAGAGCTCGTCGGCGGGATAGACCACGCGCTCGCCGTGCTCCGCGAGCATCTTGTCCCCGAAGCTCTCGATGATATCGACGGCTTCCGACGCCGACTGCCTGTTGTGGAGCTCAATCTGCGGCAGCCCCTCGCGGAACCGCGTCGCCCCGAAAGGCACGGCGGCTATGCTCTGCACGGCCGGGTACAGTGCGAGCAGGTCGGCAAGCGTGCGCCTCAGCTCAACGCCGTCGTTCCAGCCCCGGCACAGCACTATCTGGCAGTTCATCACGATACCGCCGTCAGCCATTTGTTTCAGATATCGCAGGACGTCCCCGGCAAACCGGTTGCAGAGCATCTTCTTCCGCAGCTCGGGGTTGGTGGTATGCACCGACACATTGACATTGAGCTTCATTCTGATTATGCGCTCGATATCGCTGTCTGTCATATTTGTCAGTGTGATGTAGCTGCCCTGCAGGAAGGACAGGCGGCTGTCGTCGTCCTTGAAATAGAGCGTTTCGCGCATACCGGGCGGGAGCTGGTCGATGAAGCAGAACACGCACTTGTTGCGGCAGGAGTGCTTTTTATCCATAAGGTAGGTCTCGAAGTTCAGCCCGATGTCGTCGTAGTCGTCGCGCTTTCTCACCTTTACCTTACGGGTAACGAGGTCGAGCTCCAGCGTGCGCTCATAGCAGTAGAAGCCGTAATCCAGCGCGTCGTTGATAGGGTGGCCGTTTATGGCAACGAGAGTCTCGCCCGCCTTTACGCCCGCCTTTGCCGCCGGCGACCGCGGAGTTACCGATTCTATTTTTACCGCCATTTCCACACCACCCCAAAATAATTGACAATAGTCAATTAAAAAAACGCAGCGGTACCTGACGGCACCGCTGTCGATCTGCGAAAATTCTGTGGGTCTTATTCAGCGCTCTGAGCGATGACTTCCTTACCCTTGTAATAACCGCAATTGCCGCAGACCCTGTGAGCAAGCTTCAGCTCGCCGCAGTTGTCACAGCGTGAAAAAGCAGGTGCAGATAATTTCCAGACATTGGAACGTCTCCTGTCACGTCTTGCTTTCGATACTTTTCTCTTCGGAACTGCCATTATTCGCACCTCCCTTTAGTTTCAGCGATATTTATGATTTTACAGCCTTTTCCAAGGCGTAAAAATTGGCACGGTTTAGATTATATCATAAATATCGGAATTTGTCAATAGTATTTTAAAGATATTTTTTCAGACTTTCGGGGTAATCGGCAGGATCGGCAGAAATCGTGACTGTAACCGTCACATTTTCGGTAATAAGTGCTATTCTGTCAAGCATCTTACCTACCTGATCGAGATCGCGGCCTACTATTCTGAGAGTACCGTCTACAAAGATATCGGTGATATCGTAGTTGGAAGCGAGCATACCTGCAACGAAGCCATACATATCGTCATAGTCGCTGATCTTGTAGTCCTCGATGTTGATAAGGCGTATCTTGTGGTAAATATCAACATTGAGAGATGAGCCGTACTGGATAGCAACTACATTGCCCTTGCTCTCCTTTTCAGCCTTGTGGATAGCTTCGATAAGAATTTTTGTTTTTCCGGCACCCTTCTTGCCTGCGATAATTTTTACCATAGCGTTTCATCCTCCGATTGAATTAGTTTTATTGTGTATGTGAGAGACGTCCGTCTCAATTAACCTAATCTTGCTTCAAGCTCCGCTTTTCTGTCCTCATAGCCGGGCTTGCCGAGCAGCGCGAACATATTCTTCTTGTAGCTCTCGACACCGGGCTGATCGAACGGGTTCACGCCGAGCATATAGCCCGAAACGGCGCAAGCCTTCTCGAAGAAGTAGATCATGTAACCGAGCTCGAATTCGTTCAGCTCCGGAACCTCGAGAACGATGTTCGGTGTGCCGCCCTCGGTGTGCGCGAGTACCGTTCCCTCAAACGCCTTGCGGTTTACGACCGACATATTCTGGTCGGACAGGAAGTTGAGCCCGTCGCCGTTTGCAGGGTCCTTCTCGATGAAGAAGTCCTTCTGCGCCTTGCCGAACTGTACTACTGTCTCGAATATCACGTTCGAGCCGTCCTGTATGTACTGACCCAGCGAGTGAAGATCGGTCGAGAATACCGCGCTCGACGGGAAGAGTCCCTTTCCGTCCTTGCCCTCGCTCTCGCCGAAGAGCTGCTTGAACCACTCGTTCATCATGGCGAACGACGGCTCGTAAGCAACGAGCATTTCGATAGCTCTGCCCTTTCTGTAAAGGATATTGCGGATAGCCGCGTATTTATAGCAGTCGTTCTTCGCAATATCGGGGTCGGCGAAGTCGTCCATAGCCGCCTTAGCACCGTTCATCAGCGCGTCGATGTCGCAGCCCGCCACCGCGATAGGCAGCAGACCCACGGCTGTGAGCACGGAAAATCTTCCGCCCACGTCGTCCGGGATAACGAAGGTCTCATAGCCCTTGGCGTCCGAAAGCTCCTTGAGAGTGCCGCGCTTCTTGTCGGTCGTCGCATAGATGCGCTCCTTTGCGCCCTCCTCGCCGTACTTCTTTTCAAGCAGGCCTCTGAATACCCTGAACGCGAGAGCCGGCTCGGTAGTGGTGCCGGACTTGGAGATCACGTTCACGGAAAAGTCCCTGCCCTCGACGAGGGAGATGACCTCGTTCAGATATGTGGGGCTTATGGTATTGCCGATAAAATATATCTCGGGAGTGTCCTTTTTAAGGGAGTTGTACAGGCCGGAGCGCAGCGCTTCGATACAGGCTCTCGCGCCGAGGTAGGAGCCGCCTATGCCGATAACGATGAATACTTCGCTGTTCTTCTTGATGCGTTCCGCAGCCGCCTTGATGCGCGCGAATTCTTCCTTGTCGTAGTCGGCGGGAAGAGTTGCCCAGCCAAGGAAATCGCTTCCCAGACCGCTCTTGTTCGTAAGTATCTCATGAGCCGCGTTCACGGAATGACGGATAGCCGTATATTCGTGCTCAGCGATGAATGAGGACAGATATCTGTCGTTTACTTTCAGTGCCATTTTTTCTTATCTCCTTCTTTTTGCGGACGATATTTTTATTTGTCCGCCGTCCTTTCCATGTAAAACTATTATACCTTAATTTTGTTTTTTTTTCAAGTGGTTTTGTATTTTGATATTATCTTTGTCGGATATGTATAAAATTTGTAATCCGATTTGTGCAGTTTGTCGAAAAGCCGTATAAAAAGTGACTTTGACATCAGCGGCAGTCTAAAGCGGGGCGAGCGAATGGGTTTGGCGTCTTATAAAAAAATTCTTGCATTTTTCAGCCGGATATGGTATGATATATATGCCATGCAATTTAATATTTTGCTGCATAACTGCAAGTATAACCGCGCATTTTTACTATGGTAAAAATGTGGCTCGTTTTTCGTATGCGGTTATACCTTGTTGTTGCAACAAACGAAAATTAAATTGCGTGGCAGCATGAGCTGCATTTTTCGGCGTGCAGCCCCGTGCTGCGCGCTTTTTTGTTTTCGTAAAATGTAACAAGGAGGACAATAATATGTCAAAATTCAAAAGATTTGCGGCAGCGCTGCTGTCGGCGGTGATGTTGGTGTGTGCGTTAAG
>CAMVBT010000230.1 GCA_947165805.1 uncultured Clostridia bacterium | reverse complement strand
GACTAAAAACAGATAAGAGTGAACAAATTTTTGAAATCTTAATGGAATGCTTGAAAAGAAGCTTGAAAACACGCAGGCGAAAATGGACGCGTTCCTTGCCCCATACGGACGCGATGAAGAGGGAAAGACAAAGACCAACGCGCTCAACGAGAGCGTCAGGAAGGATTTCGCGGCCTACGCGAGCGTTTTTGCCGGAGTAACGGGGCTGTCTTCCGACGCGCTGGAGGCTTCGGAGGCTCTTACCGTCCACAAGACCGACCGTGACGAGAGCAATTTCATTCAGAAAGCCAACGAGTCTATTGGCGCGCTGAAAAAGCAGTCGGACGGGCTGACCGCGCTGAAACGCGACTTCCTCGGAAGTATCGGCGAAGACCCCGAAACGGAGCGCATGAGCGAGGAGGCTATGGTCAAGCTGGCGGTATTTGAGTTCTTCCGCGAGAAGTTCGCCTACGGCGGAGATCAGGAGGAGCTTGAAGAAACGCTGAAAAGTATGTCTTTGCTGAATACCACTGCATAAAAATATCTGCTCCTTTCGATGCTGAAAGGAGCAGATATTTGTTATTATGTGGTTTTATTTGCATTGAAAAAGCGTACTGCCTGCCGAGTCTGCAAGGCGAAGCGGTTTGTTTAGGATCGAACCCTTTTTTAAAGGGTTCGCCGCCGGAGGCAACTCAAGCGCAAGCGACCGCTCTTACGAACGGCTCTTGAACAGGTTTTCGAGGTCGGAGTAAGCGTCGTCGCCGCCCTGACCGCTGTTTCTTGTATTGAGGTAATCAGCGAAGCCGCCGCGTCCGGAGTTGGAGCTGCCGGAGGACTTGCCGATGATCTGCTCTGCAACACTGGGCTCACCGGTGCCTACATCGAAGCTGTCCTTGAAGCAGGTAGCTATGACGGATATCGTGATGGAATCCTTCATATCTGCGGGGCCGTAGTTAGCGCCGATGATGATCTCGGCATCGGGGTCGCAGGCTCTTGTAATGGACTGCATAGCCTCGTCGACATCGCTCATGAGGGCGTCCTGAGAGAGTGTTATGTAAACGAGCAGTCTGCCGGCGTTTCTTATGGACGTTTCGAGCAGAGGGCTGGTAACTACCGCGGTAACGGCCTCTTCGACCTTCTTATCGCCCGAGCCGGTGCCGATAGCGATATGCGCGTCGCCGGCGTTCCTGATTATGGTCGTCAGGTCGGAGAAGTCAACGTTGATGAGCGCTGTGGTGTTTATCATATCGGAAACGATCTTCACGGAGCGGTGGAGAACGTCGTCTACCATGAGGAACGCCTGCGGGACTGTGAGAGCCTTCTCATTGAGCTGCAGGAGCTTCTGGTTCGGTATGATGACGAGGGCGTCAACGTGCTTTCTGATCTCGTCTATACCCTTCATTGCCTGATTCATTTTCTGTGTGCGCTCAAAGTCAAAGGGCTTTGTAACGACACCTATGGTAAGGATACCCATTTCCTGCGCTATCTCGGCGATAACGGGAGCCGCGCCTGTACCGGTGCCGCCGCCCATACCTGCGGAGATGAACACGAGGGAAGCGCCGCGAAGGTACTTCTCGATCTCTTCCTTATCCTCTCTTGCGGCTTCCGCGCCTACTTCCGCACGTCCGCCGGCGCCGCGTCCCTTGGCGCACTTTCTTCCTATCTGCACACGGCGGATAAGGCTTTTGTCCTTATTCTTGAGCGCCGCCACATCGGTATTTATAGCCACGAATTCGATATCGACATCGTCCTGTGCCATATCCTTGGCATTCTTTTCACGCAGGCCCTTTTTAGCCATATTTTCGACAGCGTTTCCGCCGCCGCCGCCCACCCCGAATACCTTTATGCGGATATTGTACACGGCATTGTCATCAAGGTGGTCGAACTCCGGCTCCTCCGTTTCTACTGCGAAGCCTTCTTCATCGATCTCTACTGCCACTCTTTTGTACCTCCTGAATCCTTTATACTTCTCACGGCAGTGCCGTGCATATTTTACGCCTTAATGAACGCATTTGTACGTTCCCGACACAAAATTTCTCACTTAATATTGTAGCAGATTTACAATAAAATTTCAAGAGTTTTTTTAAAAAAATCTCAAAATTTTGTGTTTTTTTGATTTCGGGTACCTAAATGTTGTGGTTTAAGGAAAAACATGGAAAAAACTGTCACCGTTATGTAACTTCGCCGGTAATTTCGGGGTTTTCGTCGGTCTCTTCGATCACCTCGGGCGCGGCTGTGACGACGGGCGAGGTTATCGGACGCTGTCTTGCGCGGCTGGGATCGGAGATGTCGAGTGTCATCTTCTCTGTCTGCTCGATATAGCCGCCGTCCATGAGTTCGTTGATTATCCTGACCTTCTGGTCGATCTGGAGTATCGAACCAAGGAATATCTCTATTCTGTCCTCATAGGTTATCTTCAGACCTATGGGGTCGGTGATGTCGAGTGTCGTAATCTTTTCCGTCAGTCCGCCTGCCTCTATGGCGGCGCTTATCTGCGAGATGAGCTCGTCCTGATGCTCGTCCTCCGCGGAAACGAAGCTGCCGACTATGACCGACTGCGCCGGGACATAGCCCAGCACGTTCATGCATTGCTCGTCGCCGTCGCCTATGCGCATCACGCGGCCTGTATGCGATATCACATAGTTCCTGCCGCCGTAGTAGAAGTTCGCCATAGGCACCGAGCGGGTCACTGTGATCTTTATTGCCGCCGGGTAAGCCTTTTCTACCCTGACACGGTCAAGGCAGACCAGCTTGTTCAGTATCTTCTCTGCCGTTCCCGACAGATTGAGCCTTACGAGGTTCTCGTCACCTTTGAGCTCGCTGGCGGCGATTATCTCCTCGGCTGTGTAGTCCGAGTCCCCGACAACGATGATCTGTTCGGTGTTGAACAGCACCGTCACCGACAGTATCGCGAATATCGCAAACGCGATAAGTCCCAGCGCAACGTAGTAAACAACGTTGCTGCCGCGTTTGCGGTGACGGCGCTTGCGCTCCTTGAGCTCCTGCGCCTGACGCTTTTTCAGTTCTTCCTCACGCTGTTTTCTTACGGGGCTCTGCGGGGGGAGCTGTTTTCTGGTCTGTTCCGATATTTTCTGCTGTCTTCTGCTTTGTTCCTGCGCGGCCTTGCGGCGCTGAGCGCTGCGGGCGGAGCGTTCGGCTTCTTCCCGCAGCTTTTCTTTCAGCTCCGCGCTGTTCATTTCTGTAGTCCTGCTCTTCCTGAGCCTGTGAAAGTCCGGAATGACGCCCCACCGCCTTTCTGTAATATTTTACCCTGTTTTATAATAGAATGTATCGAAGCATCATTACCCGGTTCGTATATCGGCTCCGACGCTTTTGAGGCTTGCTTCGATGTTTTCGTAGCCGCGTTCGATGTAGCAGGTCTTGCCTATTTTCGTCACGCCCTCGGCGAAAAGCGCCGCCGTGACCATAGCCGCGCCTCCGCGCAGGTCGCAGGCCTCGAGCTCCGCGCCGGTGAGGCGGTCAACGCCTTCGACGACGGCAACTCTGCCCTCGGTGTTTATCTTTGCCCCGAGCCGTATGAGCTCGCTCACATGGCGGTATCTGTTCTCAAATATGGTCTCGACGAATATCGTTGTCCCCGGAAGCGTCGCACACAGCGCCATGAGCGGCGGCTGGGCGTCCGTGGGGAAGCCCGGATACGGTGCGGTGCGTATCTGCTGCGGCGCTCTGAGCGTTTTTCTCGCGTTGAGATAGATGCTGTCCCCGCCGAAGCCGTAAATGCTGCACCCGGTCTGTTCAAGCACCGGCACCACAAGCCCGAGCGACGCTATATCCGCCCGCGTGAGCAGTATCTCGCCTCGGGTTATCGCGCCGCAGCACAGATATGTAGCTGCGGCGATACGGTCGGGCATGACCGTGTACGAGCAGCCGTTCAGCTCTTTTACGCCCTCTATGATGACGGTGCCGGTGCCTGCGCCGGATATCCTCGCTCCGCAGCGCGTGAGATACCCCGCGAGATCGCATATCTCCGGCTCACGTGCGGCGTTGTGTATTTCGGTGGTGCCTTCCGCCAGCACGGCGGCAAGCATCACGTTCTCGGTAGCGCCCACTGAAGGTATCGGGAAGGATATCTTCGCCCCGCGCAGCTTTGCGGCCGTACATTCGATACAGCCGTGCTCCTCGCGTATCTTCGCGCCCATTTTGCCGAAGGCGTCAAGGTGGAAGTCTATAGGCCGCGAGCCTATCTCACAGCCGCCGGGAAATGACAGTCTGCACTGTCCCATGCGCCCGAGAAGCGCTCCCATGAAGATGATCGACGAGCGCATCTCGCGCATCAGCCGTTCGGAGACCTCCGAACCGCTTACCGCCGATGAATTTATACACACCACTCTGCCCTCGCGTCTGCACGAGCAGCCCAGCGAGGTAAGTATCCTGCACGCCGCCCCGCAGTCCGAAAGGTCGGGGCAGTTGTGCAGTTCCGTCTGTCCCTTGCACAGCAGCGCCGCCGCCAGCAGCGGGAGCGCGCTGTTTTTTGCGCCCTGAACGGCGAGCTCGCCCTCAATGCGCCGTCCGCCCCTTATTATGAGCCTGCGCTGTACCGACATATATATCACCCATTTCTGCTTTTTCTGTCATATTATGCAGAAAAGCAGAAATGAGTGATTAAAGAAGTCGCTTACGCTTGAGAACGGGAACAAGAGTCGCTCCGCTTGAGTTGCCTCCGGCGGCCAG